>DASSDE010000470.1:0-2546 GCA_035697365.1 Kribbella sp.
CGCGAGCGCGGACTTCAGGATCCGGTCGGTCCACATCCCGCCCCAGAACGCCCGGTCCTCCGGATTCGTGAACGCCCAGGTCGACGTGGTCGCATCCACCTGCTCGAAGCCGGCCGCGTGCGCCCAGGACAGCAGGCGCCGGCCCGCGTCCGGCTCACCACGGTTCGCGCGCGCCATCGTCTGGTAGAGATCCATCCACTCGTCGAGCTCGGGCAGCACCGGGTACCAGACAAAGCCGTGGTAGTCGGAGTCGCGGACCGCGACGATGCCGCCGGGCTTGCACACGCGGCGCATCTCCCGCAGCGCCTGCACCGGATCGGCCACGTGCTGCAGGACCTGATGCGCATGGACCACGTCGTATGCGTCGTCGGGGAGATCGAGTGCGTGCACGTCACCGACGACGAACTCCACATCCGCGTCGACACCCTCGAACGCCTTCCGGGTGATGTCGAGCGCCGCGTCGTTCGCCTCGAGCGCGGTCGTCCGGCCGGGCGCGACCAGCCGCGCGAGATCTGCGGTGATGGTGCCGGGGCCGGCGCCGACGTCGAGCAGCGCCATCCCGGGCCGCAGGTGTGGAAGCAGGTAGCCGGCCGAGTTCTCCGCGGTCCGCCAGCGGTGCGACCGCAGGACCGATTCGTGGTGGCCGTGCGTGTAAACGTTGTTCATCCCAGGCTCCTTTGCCCTCGCCATCAGTCTCCACGCTAGCCCAAGATCTTGATAAATGAGACATATCGTCTCGCTATATGAGCATATGTATGTGACCGGATATGGCCAGACCGGATGCCGGTCGGCGGGCGAACCTTGACGTAGCTCGAGACCGAGGAGGATTGCGATGCTGGCAAAGGTGTTTCCGATCAAGCTGAAGGACGGCAACCAGGCCGCCGTCCACGAACTCTTGGTCAGCCTGTGAACGCGCAGAACGAGTTGGCGGCGCAGTTGCGCGAGCTGCACGGGCAGCCGCCGTTGGTGTTACCGAACGCGTGGGACGCCGGTTCGGCGCGAGCGATCGAGGCGGCAGGCGCGGCGGCGATCGCGACGACGAGTGCGGGCGTCGCATGGGCGTACGGCGTCGACGATGCCTGCGGACTGGACCGGGCGGCCGCGATCGCGACGATCCGTGCGGTGTGCGCGGCGGTGTCGATCCCGGTCACCGCTGACATCGAAGCGGGGTACGGCGACGTGACGCGTACTGTCACCGAGGCGATTGAGGCGGGCGCGGTCGGGATCAACCTCGAGGACAGTACGGCGCGGGTGCTCGACGATCCGCTCGTACACGCGAAACGGATCAGGGCGGCGCGTTCGGCAGCGGTTGCTCTGGGCATCGACCTGGTGATCAACGCGCGTACCGACACGTACCTGTTCGGCGATCGGACCGGAACGATCGAGCGGGCGAAGGTCTACGCCGACGCAGGGGCGGACGTGCTGTTCGTACCCGGCGTAGTCGACGGACCGACGATCGGCGAACTGGTGAAGGCGTCACCTCTACCGCTCAACGTGATGGTCGACCCCGGCGCGCCGTCTGTGGGCGAGCTCGCCGAGCTGGGTGTGGCACGCATCAGCGTCGGCCCGGCGATCACTACCGCGGCCTACGCCCTGGCCGCCACCGCCGCCAAGGAACTCCTGACCACCGGTACCTACAAGACAATCACCGTCCTCTAACCGACTGTCCGGCGACCACCTGGGCGGGTGGGCAGGCACGGGCAGGTGGTGTGAGCAGCCGCCAACGGCAGTGGGTGGTTAGGCGGAAGCGGGTGGCGCGAGGAGGTGGTGAACGGCGGCTAGGGAGCGCCAGGAACCTAAGTGGGTGGAGGGAGTGTTGAGAGGCCAGGCGTTGGGAGCCCCGAGGCGGAGGGCGACTTCTTGCGCGGCTCTGGCGCTCGCGACTGGCTCTAGCGAGCGGATCAACGTGTCTGCGTCGGCCCCGACCTCCAGCGTGATGTTGCCATCGGCAACCTCTCGGGCCAGCGGAGCGACCAGCTCGGCCTCGGTCAGCGCCTCCGGACCTGGAAATGCGTGCGTCAAACCATGACCGAGGCCCGGCACCGGTACGCCGTACACCTCGACGATCTTGCGCAACGCCTCAGCCGCATCCGCAGCCGGCAACTGATCGCGGACAACAGTCTGCACGGCAACCTCGAACGGCGCCCACGCACCAGGAACCCGAACCCCCGGCCGTGCTGCGACCAACGGACCGACCACAGGATCGGCCGACAACTCAGCACGAGCACGCACCGGCTCGCAGTCCAGTCCCACTAGGCGCGCGGCGCGATCCACCACATGAATCACGCCCTCCCAGTACGGCAGATGCGCCCGCAGCAACAGGTGGTCCTGCCCGCCCGCGCCGATCTCAAGCATCCCGGGCGCACCGTCGAGCGAGATCGTCCGCCGATAGACACTGTCGACCACCGACTCCACCCCAGGAATCGCCCGCTCCCCGAGGAACGCACACATCGCCTCCCAGTCGTACGGCGGCGTGAACGGCAACCGCAACACCAGACCCCCGTCAGCAGCGAGCCGGTCGCCACGGCGCCGGCGATCGCGCAGCT
>DASSDE010000471.1:0-7476 GCA_035697365.1 Kribbella sp.
CGTCCGCGGCCGTCCCGGCGACTCGCTGCCGCGCGACCCGCGCGACCTGGAGGCCGTCGCCCACATCTGCGGCTACCCCACGGGTGAGTCGGGCCGGTTCTCCGACGACTACCTGCGCACCACCCGCCGCGCCCACAACACGGTCGCCCACCTCTTCTGGGACGACTGACCCGTACCGAAGAACGGGTAGTCCTCGGCGCAGCTGCTTGACAGGCAACTTTTTGGTTGCCTATTGTCGGAGGCGTGGAAATGGTGTTCAAGGCGCTGGCCGACGAGGGCCGGCGGCGGTTGCTTGATGCGCTCCGGGAGCGGAACGGGCAGACCCTGCACGAGCTGTGCGAGCTGCTGCCCGAGCTGACACGGCAGGGCGTGACCAAGCACGTCCGGATCCTCGAGGACGCGAACCTCGTGGTCACGCTCAAGCGCGGACGCCACAAGTTCCACTACCTGAATCCGGTCCCGATCAACGAGATCGCCGAGCGCTGGCTGAGCAACTACGAGCGCGACAAGCTCCGCGCCCTCAGCGCGCTGAAGGCGGCCCTGGAGGAGAAACCATGAGCAAACCGGCCATGATTCATGTGACTTACATAGAGACCACGCCGGAGAAGCTGTGGGCGGCGCTCACCTCGGGCGCGTTCACCCAGCTGTACTGGTTCGGCCGCCGGATCGAGTCCGACTGGACCGTCGGTGCACCTGTGCAGTTCTACGACAGCGCCGACGACAGCCTGACGGACTCGGGTGAGGTGCTCGTGTACGACGAGCCGAAGACGCTGGCGTACACGTTCAAGAACGAGTTCCTTGAACAGCACGCGAACGACCTCCCCGGCCGGGTCACGTTCACCCTCGAGCCGGCCGGGAAGAACGTGGTGAAACTGCAGGTCGTGCACGACGAGATCGCCGCGGACACCGTCGAGGGCTGGCGGAACGGCTGGGGCCCGATCCTCGCCAACCTGAAGACCTATCTGGAGACCGGCCACACTTTGGAGATCGACTTCGCCTAAAATCCACCTGGTGGGAGCAACAGATCAGGTCCGGCAGGTCGGCGTCTTCAGCACCGTCCGGCGCAGTGTCCGGATGACGGTGGGACAGCAACGGGTCTGGCAGTCCCACTGGGCGGAGCTGGGGCGGACCCAGGAGGAGTTGCCGGCGGGCACGATCGATCTGGCCGAGTGGTTCGGCCGGGACGCGCCGACCGTGCTGGAGATCGGTTCCGGGATGGGCGAGGCGACCGCACAGCTCGCCGTCGCGGCGCCCGAGGTCAACCACGTGGCCGCGGAGGTCTATCCGGCCGGCCTCGGTCAGTTGATGTTGTGGGTGGAGAAGTACGACCTCGACAACGTCCGTCTGTTGCAGGGCGACGCGCTGGACTTCCTGCGCGACCACGTTGCGCCGGGCGCGCTGTCCGGCGTCCGGATCTACTTCCCGGACCCCTGGCCGAAGAAGCGGCACCACAAACGCCGGCTCGTCACGCCGCCGTTCGTCAAGCTGGTGGCGTCCCGCCTGCAACCGGGCGGGACGTTGCACCTGGCAACGGACTGGGAGGACTACGCGGAGCGGATGCTCGAGGTCTGCGAGGCCGAGCCCGCGCTGCGGAACGCCTACGACGGCTGGGCGCCGCGTCCCGAATGGCGCCCGGTCACCAAGTTCGAGTCCCGCGCGCAGGCCGAAGGCCGCGACGTTCGCGACCTCCTCTACACCAAGGTCACGCCGACCGACTTGTGAAGGCCCAGTGCCCGGCGCCGACCGTATAAACGGTGTAGCCCTCGTCGTACGTCGCTGGGCCCGCGAACGACTGCGGTACGGCATCCACGTCCGCGGCGCGCGCCGACGGTACGTGCACCTCCGCCGTCGTACCGACCGGGACCTGCACGTCCAGCGACAGCACCCGTCCGGTCTTGTGCCACGTCACCGTCACGCGACCGCGGATCGTCTCGGTACGGATGCTCGCCGAGTCCACCTCGTCGCGCGCGTCCGGCCGGACCAGGATCCGCTCGGCGCCCGCGTCGACGACCCGCAGTCCGGCGACGTTCTCGAAGATCCACTGCACGACCGTGCCCTGGAAGTAGTGGTTGCGCGACCGCGAGTCGTCCTCCCACTTCTCCCACATGGTGTCCGCGCCGAGCTCGAACCAGTACCCCCAGCTCGGGTAGCTGCGCTGCCGGGCGACCTTCGTTGCCACGTCGCCGTATCCGTACGCGGTCAGCACCGGCAGCAGTACGCCGACACCCAGGCAACCCGTGTTCAAGTGGAAGCCGCGCGCCTCGACGTCCGCGGCCAGGCCGGCCGCCACGCGTGCCACCATGTCTTCCGGAACCATTCCGAACGCCAGTGGGACAGCGTTCGACGTCTGCCGGTAATCCGGGTCGTCGTCCGAGCGGTAGTGCCCGGTCGAGCGATCCAGGAACGCCCGGTTCAGTCCGTCCGCGAGCTCGGCGGCCGCCTTCCGGTAATCATTGGGGCGGCCAATCACATCGCCGATCTCGGCGGCCACCACCAGTGCCCGGTAGAGGTAGGCCGTACCGGTCAGCCGCCGGTCCTCCGGTGCCGGGCCGCTGCCGAACCCGGGCGGCAGCCAGTCGCCGAGCACGCTCACCGACAGTCCGTCCTCGACCCGGTCCAACTCCCAGGCGAGGTAGCGGGTGAGCGAGTCCCAGTGCTCCCGGAGGAGGCAATCGTCCCCGTACCAGCGGTACATCTCGCGGAGCAGGAACGGATACACGGTCGGCCACTCGGTCGCGGGGGAGAGTTCGGTGAAACCCCAGCCGCTGGTCGGCACGATCACCGGCAGTTGCCCGGTATCGGCCTGGCTGTCGCGGATGTCGCCGAGCCACTTGGTGAAGAACCGGGCGAGATCGAGCGTCGCGAGCATCGTCGGCGTCCCGACCTGCGCGTCGCCGGTCCAGCCGTTCTTCTCGAAGTACGGCGTGTCGGTCGGGATCCCGTGCAGGTTGCTGAGGATCGTCCGCCGCATCGCGTGCTCGAACTGCTCGTACGCCGGCTCGGACGAGGCGAACTGGGTCGCCGACGCAACGTCGGAGTTCACGACCCGCATCCGTACGTCGGCCTGCGCGCCCTCGATCTGTACGTACCGGAAGCCCTTGTACGAGAAGCGTGGCTCCCACGTCTCGACGCCGGTCCCGGCCGCGATGTACTCGTCGCGCTGGATCCGGTCGCCGTCGACATGCACGTTCCACGCCGCCACGTTGCCGTCGGCAACTGTTTCGCCGTGCGTGAGGCTGATCGTGGTGCCGGCCGCCGCGGTCACGCTCAGGCTCGTCCAGCCCGCGACGGTGCGCCCGAAGTCCGCGATCCACACGCCCGGCCGGACCTCGGTGACCTCGACCGGCTCGACGGTCTCGATCACGCGGATCGGCTCGTGGGCCTGCGCGACCAGCTTCCCCTTCGGCGCCTCGACGGCCGACGCCGCCGACCAGGACGAGTCGTCGAAGCCGGCCGTGTCCCAACCGGGCAGTGCCCGGCGGGCGTCGTAGGTCTCTCCGAGGTAGAGCGAGTCGGACAGCGTCGGGCCGCCGGTGATCCGCCACGACTCGTCGGTGACGACCTCGGTCACGCGGCCGTCGTCGTACTCGATCACCAGCCGGGCAATCAGGCGTGGGTCGGCGGTCCAGGGTGTGTCGTGCCAGCGCCAGACGTTCACCGAGGTCAGTCCGAAGAAGCCGCGGCCGAGCTCCGCGCCCACCACGTTGTCGCCGGCCTGCAGCAGCGCGGTCACGTCGTGCGTCGTGTAAAGCACAGTGTGGTCGTACGCGGTGAAGCCGGGATCGAGGACCGCGTCGCCGACGGCCTGCCCGTTCAGCCTGAGGTCCGCGTAACCGAGGCCGCTCGCGTACAGGCGCGCTCGCCGTACGGTCCCGTCCACGGCAAACCGCCGGCGCAGCAGCGGGGCGCTCTCGGTCTCGCCGCCGATCCACTGCGCGGTGCCGAACCCTTCGTCCAGCAGTGCCGTCTCGAACCAGCTCGGCTCCGCCCAGTCGCCAGGTTGATCGTCCCCGTCCCAGAGCCGGACGGTCCAGTAGTAGCGCGTACGGGCCGCTGTTGGCCCGTCGTACTCGATCCCGAAGGTCCGCGCCGACTCGACCTTGCCGGAATCCTGGACGTCTGCGTTCTCCGGTGTCAGCAGGTCCGGCGCGGAGGCGACGAGCACCTGGTACGCCGATTGGGTGGCGCCGTAGCCGGGCGCGATCGCGACCCAACTGAACCGTGGCCGCGGTACGTCGACGCCCAGAGGTTCGACGGCGTACTCGGTCTTGAGCGAGCGGGGAGTCAGCACGCTGACGACCGTAGGAGCCGGGCCGCCCGGCATTCAACCCCTCTGACCGAATCTGGCATTCGATTTCTCGTCTCACATCGCGAAACCAGAGCAGATTGCCTGACTTTGTCCGCTTTCATGGTCTTGTGCAGATCGTCGCGAACGCCCCCGGTGAGGTCCTCACCCGGCGCCGCCATGTGGATCTGCTGCGCGTGAACTCCGCGGGTTGTCGGCCGACGGCGTAGTAACCGTCCGTTCGTCCGTCTCCTCCCCGACCCGTAGGAGTACCTCTATGCGTCGCCTCGTCCTGATCGCGTTGCTCGGCTCGGTCGCGCAGCTCGTCGACGGCACCCTCGGCATGGCGTACGGCGTCACCGCCAGCACCGCACTGCTGATCACCGGGATCACCCCTGCCGTCGCGTCCGCGTCGGTGCACCTCGCAGAGGTCGGCACGACGCTCGCGTCCGGTCTGTCGCATTGGCGGTTCGGGAACGTCGATTGGCGGGTGGTCGCACTGATCGGCGCGCCCGGTGCGGTCGGAGCGTTCGCCGGTGCGACGTTCCTGTCCAGCCTGTCGACCGAGTCCGCCTCGCTCTGGGTGGCCGGTCTGCTGCTCCTGCTCGGCGTTTACATCCTGGTCCGGTTCGGCACCGGGAAGGTCCGGGCGGTGATCGAGGGCCGCCTGGCCGGGAGGTTCCTCGGGCCGCTCGGTCTGGTGGCCGGCTTCATCGACGCCACCGGCGGTGGTGGCTGGGGCCCGGTCGCGAACTCCGCGCTGCTCACCAGCGGCAAGCTCGCGCCGCGCCGGGCGGTCGGCTCGGTGAACGCCGCCGAGTTCCTGGTCTCCGTTGCAGCGAGCATCGGCTTCCTGTTCGGTCTCGGCAAGGAGCACCTGCCGTTCGGAATCGTCGCCGCGCTGCTGATCGGTGGCGTCATCGCCGCCCCGCTCGCCGCCTGGCTGGTCTCCCGGCTCGCCACGCGCTGGCTCGGCGTCGGAGTCGGCCTGGTCCTGATCCTCACCAATGCCCGCACCGTCCTGCACGGTCTCGACGTCACTGCCCACGTGCGGTACGTCGTCTACGCCGCACTCGTCCTCGGCTGGGCAGCACTGGTCGCGTACGGCCTGCGCACCTCGGCCCGCCGCGTCGTGCCGGTCGACAGCCGCGAGCTCGAGCCCGCGCCCTGACTCCTCCTTCGCCGCCCTGATCGGCCTCGGCGGGGCGCTCGCGCGGACTCACCACTTCCGCCCGCTGACACGCGCTGAGACACCAGGCGCCGTACTGTTGGAGCGTGGTCCGATTCCTGCCGTTCCTGATCAGCCTGGCCCTGACCGTGTATGCGCTGTTCTCGTGCATCCAGACACCCGACGAGGACGTGCCGCATCTGCCCAAGCTGCTGTGGATCGTCCTGATTGTGTTCGTCCCGTTCGCCGGGCCGATCGTCTGGCTGCTGATGTCGCGCGCACAGGGCAGCCGTCAGGAGCCCGTCGTCCGCCGGCCCGCTGGGCCGCCGGCCGCGCGCCCGACAGCACCCGACGACGATCCGGACTTCCTCAAGTCACTGGACCGTTACCGGGACCCGCGCACCACCATGAAACCGCCAGAGCCTGAAGAGCCCCAGGACAAGTCCAGGGACGGCGACGACGGCACGGACGACGGTAAGGCCTGAGTTTCACTCAGGCCCTGCACGTCTTCGGTGGCAGCGGCGCAGCAGTTCCTACGCCGACTTGCGGTGCTCGGGAAGCGGTGTGTCGCGCTCGGACTCCGTGGTGCCGCCCCAGACGCCGTACGGCTCACCGACCGACAGCGCGTGCTGCCGGCACTCGGGCTGGACAGGGCAGGTGCCGCAGAGCGACTTGGCCACCATCTCGCGGGCGCGTTTGCGAACGCCACGCTCCGATTCGGGCGAGAAGAAGAGCTCGGGATTGACGTCCCGGCAGGCCGCTTGCGACTGCCAGTCCCACAGATCCATGAGCGGGCGGGGCAGGCGAGGCATCCCTCTCGACATGGCAACCTCCTTGACTCACCGTAAGCGCGGACGGGCGCTCGGTGAAAACTATGCTCATCTCTTACGTAGTTCAACCCTTGTTGTCTCGAAGTTCGGGCGCATCGTTATCGCAGAGAGCCGCCACAGGGCCGTCGCGGCCCGTGATCGCCGGTTTTCAGGCGGAAAGCGTGTTCACGTCACCAGATCGTGTGACATGAGTCACTTTAACGCTGCAAGTTCGTCTGCACGTGCAGATGCCCAGGCGGCACTTGAAGCGCTGTTCCGGGGGCGGATTTCAGGGCGTCAGTCGGTAGTACTCGTGGGCGCCGTGCGCGGTGTTGCGCTCGCCGGTCAGGGCCCGGATGACGGTCGCGTGGGTGATCGCCAGGACCGGCCCGTCGGTACTCGCGGTGTGCCGGGCGAGCGCCGCGCGAGCCCGCTCACGAACCCTGGACAGCGGCTCCCACGCGCGCTGGATGCCGTCCGGCCATTCGCCGTCGTACGCCTCGAACTCGGCCTGCGCCGCGTGTACGTCGGCGACGCCGCGCCACCGCCCGGTGTGGTCCGGCAGCCAGTCGCGCAGGTCGTGGTCGACCTTGACGCCGAGAGCGAGCCGATGACCGATGATCGCGGCGCTGTGCAGCGCCCGGGTGAACGGGGAGCTGACCAGGTACGTCGCGCGGATCCCGCTGAGCACGTCCGCGAGCTCCTCGGCCTGTTTGCAGCCGAGGGCGGTGAGCGGGGCGGAGTCGGCCGCCATCCCCGGCCAGCCCCGGGAATCGATCGGCTCGTAGTCCGGCTCACCGTGCCGGACGAGATAGATCTGCGTCACTGCCATGTCACTCCCATGTCACGGCCACGTTCTACCTCAGGTGCCGGGCCCCCGCCCATCCACGTGGGTGGCCGGGCGGCGGAAGCGGGTCGGTCAGTGCGGCCGGCGGGCGCACCTGGTGCAGCTCGTCGAACAGGTTGCCGGGTGGTCGGGGGGACGAATCGGTCCAGCGGATCTCGGTCGCGCCGTGGTGACCGTGCACGGCCAGGATCGACTCGACGTTCGGCCAGACGGCCGTCGCGGGGTTGTCGCCGCGCCAGCGCAGGGCCACCGAACCGTCGGTGAACTCACACCCTTCCGCCACCACGCCGGTGCCTGACACACCGCTGGGATCCCGGTACCGAACCAGCTCAAAGGTTCGTGGCCTCACCACCTGCTGCACTCCCGA
>DASSDE010000472.1:0-4885 GCA_035697365.1 Kribbella sp.
AGCTGACCCCGGTGCGCGGCGTCCGGCACCGGGTGTGGGGGCTTTCCGACCGTGATCTCGTCCAACTGCCATTGCCTTAAGCAACTATCGGAGGGATTGCCGCGATGCAGAACAGTCAGCTTGCCCGGGACGGCGGGACGCCGGTGCGTACCGGGCCGCTGCCGTCGGTGATGGACGCCAGTGGGCGGCGTTTCGGCGACGACGAGGTGAAGGCGGTCGAGCGGGTGCTCCGCAGCGGCATGCTGTCGGCCACCTGGGGCATCGAGGTGCCCGCCCTGGAGCTGGAGTTCGCGTCGCTGCTCGGCGCCGGGCACGCGGTCGCCTGCAGTTCGGGCACGGCGGCGCTGCACCTGGCGGTCGCGGCGGTGAACCCCGAGCCGGGCGACGAGATCATCACCACGCCGATCAGCGACATGGGCACCGTCTTCCCGATCCTGATGCAGAACGCCGTCCCGGTGTTCGCCGATGTCGACCCGATCACGGGCAACCTCACGCCGGAGACGGTGGCGGCCGCGATCACACCGCGGACGAAGGCGGTGATCGTCGTCCACCTGTTCGGCAAGCCGGCCGCCGTCCGGGAGCTGCGGGCGCTCTGCGACGAGCACGGGATCCTGCTGATCGAGGACTGCGCGCAGGCGTACCTGGCTCCGGTCGGTGACACGTACGTCGGGCGGATCGGTCACATCGGCTGCTTCAGCCTCCAGCAGACCAAGCACATCAGCGCCGGCGACGGCGGTCTGACGGTCACCGACGACGCGCAGCACGCCCGCCGGATGCGGCTGTTCGCCGACAAGGGCTGGCCGCGTGACACCGACGAGCGCACGTACCTGTTCCTGGCGCTGAACTACCGCATGACCGAACTCGTCGCGTCGGTGACCCGTGTCCAGCTGAATCGGGTCCGGGGCGTCGTCAAGGATCGTCGTACGGCGGCCGCGCGGCTGACCGCGGCGATCGGCGACCTGGCCGGGGTGACCGCACCGCCGGACAGCGGCGACCACGTGTACTGGCAGTACCCGCTGATCATCGACGAGGCCGCCGGCAACATGCGCGAGTGGGCGGCGGCGCTGACCGCCGAGGGCATCCCGGCCAACGGTGGCTACCTGACCGGCCCGCTGTACGCCGCCCCCGCTGTGCGCGAGCGAATCACGTACGGCGGGTCGGGATTCCCGCTGCAGGACGTGGAGTACCCGGTCGGTCTGTGCCCGAACGCCGAGGCGCTGATCAGCCACCGCCTGCTCGTCCTTCCGTGGAACGAGAACTACACCGAGGCGGACGTCGACGACATCGCCGCCGCGATCCGCAAGGTCCACAGCGCCCTGGAGCCCAAATGAGTGACACTCCCCCGCTGCTCGACTGCGACATCCTGGTCGGGCACGAGGTGACGACCGGGCGCTGGGGGCGACCGGAGAACATCGCCAAGATCCTCGCGGACAGTGGGATCTCGGGTGGTGCCGTGTCCGCGCTACGGGCGGTGCACTTCGACGTACCGAGTGGGAACGGCGAGGCGGCACAGGTTGCTGATGACAACGGCTGGACGTCGATCCCGGTTCTCGACCTGCGTGATCCGCTCGGTGCGGAGAAGGAGCTGGAGCGGCAGTTGGCGAGTGCGGCACCGCCGCGCGCCGTCCGGCTGGCGCCGACCGCGCAGGCGGTGGAGCCCGGCTTCCCGGCGTTCGGGCATGTCGTGCAGTTGCTCGTCGACGCGGGGCTGACGATCTTCACCGAGGGCGACGTCCGGAAGGTCGGACCGGCGCTGCGCGGTCTCGGCGCCCGCGTCGTGTTCCTGGACACGCACTTCTACTACCTTGGCGACTTCGTCCTCCTGGCGCGTTCCGAGCCCGGGTTCCACACGTCGACCCGGATGCTGACCGGGCCGGACTCGCTGGAGATCGTGGCCGCGGAGGTCGGCGCGGAGCGGCTGGTGCTCGGGTGCCGGACGCCGTTCCACGAGACCCGGTCGGTGGTGCGCCGGCTGCTGACGTCCAAGCTCGGCCCCGACGAGATCGCGCAGGCCGGCAGCCGCAGTCTCACCACCCTCCTGGAGCCCGCATGCTGATCGACGTACACGCCCACTGGGGGCCGTGGTTCTTCTCGATGGAGGTCGGGAGCATCGACGTGAACCTCGACGGCCTCGACCGGTTCGGCATCGACCTTCAGCTGGTCTCCGCGATCGAGGCGATCGTGTACGACGCGCCGCTCGGCAACCGTTCGCTCGCCGAGCAACTCCCGGCGGACCCGCGGCTGCGCGGGATGATCGTCGTCGATCCGCGCCGGCTCGACGAGGCGCGCAAGGACCTCGACCAACTGCTCGCGGGCGACGGACGGACGCGGTGGGTCGGCGCGAAGATCCACAGCGAGTACAGCCGGACGCCGATCAGTACGCCCCCGATGCAGGCCGCGATCGAGCTCACCACGGAGTACGGCCTGCCCACGCTCGTACACACCTGGGGTGACACCGTCGTCGACCTTGCGGAGGTCGCGGCGCGGGTGCCGGGCGCGCGCGTCCTCGCCGGTCACATGGGCGCGAACGGCTGGCCGCGCGTCCCCGAGGCGGCGGATCGTTCCGACCGGATCTGGTTCGAGCCGTGCTGGTCCGCACCGGAGGCCAACCGCATCCGCTGGATCCTGGACCGGATCGGCCCCAGCCGGATGATGTTCGGCACCGACGCCACCCTCATCGACCCCTCAGTAGCCCTAGGCGCCCTCGAAGCGGCCAACCTCACGCCCGAAGAACAAGCCGCCATCACCCACCAGAACGCCCAAGCCCTCTTCGCCCTCTGACCCCGTCCCACACGAGTGGTTAACCGCTGAGCTGGTGGGTTCGGGTGCTGGATGATGAGTGCCAACCCACAATCTCGAGGGTTAACCTCGCAGCTTACCGACGTCGGCTCGGTCATCTCGGGACGAAACTGGCGGGCTGGGACAAGTAACCGGGTCCACGGACAGGCAATACCATGTCCGCACCCACCACTGCCTGTCCGAACCCTCCACGCACGCCGCCGCACGCCGACCACCCTCACCGACCGGCCGGTGACGGACAAGCTCAACAGGTAGTGCACCCCGAGACAGGGGCCCGGGGGCAGGCGGCGTGCAGGGGGCCTCACTGTTAGGGGGTGACGAAGACCAGGATGTCGTGTTCGGGGCCTCGGGTTTTGGGTTCTTGCCAGCCTAGGTGGCGGTAGAAGGCGATGGCGTGGTGGTTCTGGTTCCAGGCCAGGAGCCAGCAGCGCTTGTTGGCTCGGGTGGCCTGCTCGAGGAGGCGGCGGGCCAGGCCGGTGCCGCGGGCGTGCGCGAGGACGCCGAGTTCGTCGACCTCGAAGGCGCCGATCAGCAGGTCCTCGACCTGCTCCGGGCCGATCCGGTCGAGCACGCTGCCGTACGACCGGTCGGTCCGGAACGGCGCCGGGGTCGTCCACCCGGTCACGAACCCGGCGATCCGTCCGTCCTCCGAACGCTCGACCCACGCCTGGAACCCGGCCCGCTCGGCGTCGCTGTCGAGCCGCTTGCGGAACGCGTTCCGGGTCTCCTCCGCGTCCCGGTGCTCGAACGGCGGCGCCGTGAACACCTCGACGTACGCCGTGGTCAACTCGTCAGCGATCTCCAGGATGTCCCGCCCATAGGTCTGCACCGCTCCAACCTAGGCGATGGAGCGGTGGTCCGGCGGCAGGTCAGTTGGTGGAGGCCGGTTCCAGGTCCGCAGGCGCCGGCTGCGGGTCCGTCACCGGTGTGGCCGGAGCGGCCGGCTCGGGTGGTACGGCCGCGATCGTCTCCAGCTCGGAGCGGAACTGCGGCAGCATCCAGCGCAGTGGCTGGTCCAGGACCCGCGCGATGGTTGCCTCGTCCACGCGCAGCAGGTCGCCGATCCGGTGCAGTGCGTCCGGCTCGTCGGTCGCGGCGTACAGCAGATGGACGACCTCGTGCCGGTGCGCGAACACCGCCAGCGCGGCGGCGGCCAGACCGGCGTCGATCTCTGGCGGATTCGTGATTTCCCCGTTGACTGTCACGAGAGTGACAACCCGTCGAGGCCCCGATCGGTTACGTGTCAGTCTTTACAACTGACCAAATCTCACCTCGGCGGGTCAGCTCGGCAGCCAGGAAACCTTCCCGAGCAGGTACGTCGCGCCGATCAGTGCGGCGGTGTCGATCAGGGTGTGCGCGACGACCAGCGGCATGACACGGCCCCAGCGCCGGTACAGGTACGTGAAGATCACGCCCATGATCACGTTGCCCGCGAAGCCGCCGACGCCCTGGTAGAGGTGGTACGAGCCGCGCAGCAGTGCGCTCGTCGCGGTCGCGCGGCGGACCGACCAACCGAGTTGGTCGAGGCGGTGGTTCAGGTACCCGAGCACGATGACCTCCTCGAGCACCGCGTTCTGCGCCGAGACCAGGATCAGGATCGGGATCCGCCACCAGTGGTCGGGCAGCTGGGACGGGTCTACGGTCAAATTCGCGCCGGTCGCGTGTGCACCGATGTAGAACAGCAGGCCCGCGCCGCCGACGGCCGCCGCGATCGCCGTACCGCGGCCGAGGTCACGCCAGCGGTCCCGCAGGTCGAAGCCGATCGTCCGGAACGACTCCCGGCCGCGGAGGAGCAGATGCCCGACCAACGCGACCGGTACGAGCGCGGTTGCGACCGCGAAGAGCTGCCAGGCCAGATCCAGCCACGGCCGCCCCGGCGCCCGCGAACCGACGATGATCGCCGTCTGCCCGCTGATCGGCTTCTCCGAGGTCAACACCCCCGCAAACGAGATGACCGCAGCCACCCCCGAAGCCCCCAAAGAAAGCGCAAGCACCAACCAGACCTCCCGCCCAAGCACCCGCCGGCCAACGCCGGCTGCAGGGGCGTCCGCCGGGGTCGGGTGGGGGTCGGCGGGCGGTGTCATGG
>DASSDE010000473.1:0-3739 GCA_035697365.1 Kribbella sp.
CGCGTCGATGATGATGCCGGCCGAGTTCGGCGAGTCCCAGACCTCGAGCTTGTACTCCAGCGACAGCGGTACGTCGCCGAAGTTGCGGCCCTCGAGCCGGATGAACGCCCACTTGCGGTCGTCCAGCCAGGCCACGTAGTCCGACGGGCCGATGTGCACGTTGCGGGGCTCGATCTCGTCCCGCAGCTGCGAGGTGACGGACTGGGTCTTGCTGATCTTCTTGGACTCCAGGCGCTCCCGCTCGAGCATGTTCTTGAAGTCCATGTTGCCGCCGACGTTCAGCTGGTACGTCCGGTCCACGGTCACGCCGCGGTCCTCGAACAGCTTGGTCAGGACGCGGTGCGTGATGGTCGCACCGATCTGGGACTTGATGTCGTCGCCGACGATCGGCACCCCGGCGGCGGTGAACTTGTCCGCCCACTCCTTGGTGCCGGCGATGAACACCGGCAGGGCGTTCACGAACGCGACACCCGCGTCGATCGCGCACTGCGCATAGAACTTGGCGGCCTGCTCCGAGCCGACCGGCAGGTAGCAGACGAGCACGTCCACGGCCGCTTCACGCAGCGCCGCGACCACGTCGACCGGCGCCGCGTCGGACTCGGTGATGGTCTCGCGGTAGTACTTGCCGAGGCCGTCGAGGGTGTGACCGCGCTGCACCGTGACACCGGTGGACGGTACGTCGCAGATCTTGATCGTGTTGTTCTCGCTGGCGCCGATCGCGTCCGCGAGGTCCAGGCCGACCTTCTTGCCGTCGACGTCGAACGCGGCCACGAACTCCACGTCCCGGACGTGGTAGTCGCCGAACTGGACATGCATCAGACCGGGGACGCGCTCTTCGGGCTTCGCGTCGCGGTAGTAGTGCACGCCCTGGACGAGCGAGCTTGCGCAGTTGCCGACGCCGACGATCGCTACGCGGATCGAGGTCATCTGGAATCTCCTTGGGTTGGCGGATGGTGCTGGTCAGGGGGCCGCTGTTGCCGCCGCTCGCCGTCGATCAACTCGTTCAGCCAGCGGACCTCGCGCTCGGCCGACTCCAGGCCGTGCCGTTGCAGCTCGAGGGTGTAGGCGTCGACCCGCTCCGCCGTCCGGCTCATCGCCGCCCGGAAGTTGGCCAGGCGCTCCTCCATCCGGGCCCGGCGGCCCTCGAGGATGCGCAACCGGGTGGCCGGATCGGTCCGGCCGAAGAACGAGAAGCGGACGCCGAACGTGTCGTCCTCCCAGGCCGACGGACCGGCTTCGTGCATCGCGTGCGCGAAGTAGTCCTTGCCGTCGGCCGTGATCGTGTAGACGATCTTGGGCCGGCGACCCGACTCCGGCGTCCCGGGGTCGGCCGTGATCAGCCCGTTGCGGAGCATCGCCTTCAGACACGGGTAGAGCGAACCGAACGACAGCACGCGTCCCCAGCCGAACTGGGCGTTGACGCGCTTGCGGAGCTCGTAACCGTGCATCGGCGCTTCGTGCAGCAGACCGAGTACGGCGAGCTCCAGGACCCCACTGCGGTTTCCCATGAGCCACCTCCCTCGGTCCAGTTTGTCATGACCTGATGTATCGGTTCGATACATCGTGCCGCCACTGTAAGCAGAGCTGCGAGCTGTGGACAACTCATGACAAACCTGGCCTTTGTCACCTCCGCGCACCGCCGCGCCCAGGAATCTGTTACGTCAGGCGTCGATCTGCGTTAATCGAATGACACAGCGTCGTAGCTCGGGAGCGGACGGTAATGACAGTACAGATGCCGCCCCTCCGGCGCGGCGGGTCATTGGGCTGCCCCTCCCGGCCTTCCCTCGTCGCTCCGTTCGCTCCGCTCTCTGCGCTCCTCAGTCCAGGCCGGGAGGCCCAATGACCGACAGTCACGGCAAGCACGCCAAGTCCGACGTCGAGGCCGAGGGAGCGCTCGCCCGGCTGGCGCTGCGGTTCACCGCGTTCACCGAGAAGTGGCTGCCGGACGCCTTCGGGTTCGTCCTGGTCGGTACGTTCGTGGTGCTGCTGTTCGGGCTCGTCACCGGTGAACCGCTGCTGAAGCGTCCCGACGATCCGGCCGCGACCAAGGGCTTCGGACTCGTCGACGCGTGGGGCGTCGGGTTCTGGTCGCTGATCACCTTCACCCTGCAGATGGCGATGATCATCATCGGCGGGTACGCCGTCGCGACCAGTGGGCCGATCGCCCGGCTGATCACCCGGCTGGCACGGATCCCGAAGAGCCCGCGGAGCGCGGTCGCGTTCGTGGCCGGGGTCGCGATGCTGGCCTCGTACCTGAACTGGGCCTTCAGCCTGATCTTCGCCGCGATCCTGGCCCGCGAGGTGGCGCGGAACGTACCGAAGGCGGACTACCGCGCGCTCGGCGCGATGGCGTTCCTCGGCCTCGGCACCGTGTGGGCGCAGGGGTTGTCAGGCTCAGCGGCGCTGCAGGTGGCGAGTGCGAGCAGCAGCCCGCCGCCGGTGCAGGAGGTGATCAAGGCGGCCGGTCACACCAGCGGCCTGATCCCGCTCAGCGACACGATCTTCACCTGGCAGGCGCTCGTCGCGACCTTGATCGTGTACGTCGTCGGCGTCGCGATGGCATGGTTCATCGCGCCGGGTGAAGGCAATGCGCGGACCGCGGAGCAGATCGGCATCGAGCTCAAGCCGTTGATCGGGCGCGGCTCGGCGTACAACGGTCAACGGGACGAGCGGCGCCGGCCCGGTGACTGGCTCGAACACTCGCCGCTGTTCAGTCTGCTGATCGTGCTGCTCGGTGCGGTCTACCTGGTGCGCTACTTCAGCGGGAAGAACTTCTTCAGCGCCCTGGATCTGAACACCGTCAACCTGGTGCTCTTCCTGCTCGCACTGCTGCTGCACTGGCGGCCGTGGCGGATGGCGCGCGCGGTCCGTGACGGTGCCCCGGCGGCGGCCGGCGTACTGCTCCAGTTCCCCTTGTACGGTGGGATCTTCGGGATGATCGCGTACACCGGGATCTCGGCGCGGCTGGCCGGCTGGCTTGTGCACGCGAGCAGCCAGTTCTTCTTCCCGCCCCTGGTCGCGATCTACTCGTGCATCCTCGGCATCTTCGTCCCGAGCGGTGGCAGCAAGTGGGTGATCGAGGCACCGTACGTACTGCAGGCGGCGAATGCGCTGAAGGTCGACGCGGGCTGGATGGTCGTCGTGTACGACCTCGGAGAGGCGAGCGCCAACCTGCTGCAACCGTTCTGGATGCTGCCGACGCTCGCCATCCTCGGACTCAAGGCCCGGGACATCATGGGCTACACGTTCACGATGTTCCTAGCCTGCTTCCCAGCCGCCCTGATCGCAGTGACCCTACTGGCGCCCCACGTCACCTCGTAACGCGGAAGTAGTCGAATTGGGCGGTTGCCTTGCCGTACTGGGCTTCTGTCTGTGCTGAGGAGCCCTGTGACACCAGGCCGATGCGTGGCGTCGTACCAGCGGGCAGTGTCCACGCTGCACCCCACACCCAGTGCTTCCCGTCCGTGCTGGACGCTGCGCGGTACCTGTGCTCACCGGTCTGCGGTACGACGTCGTGCGCCAGCCGCAACCAGGTCGTCTCGGCCGGCGGTCCGATCATCGCGCCGCCGAACGTGACCACCGAGGGAGCACCGACCGGCGTGAACCGCATCCGCTTGCCGAACTCGACGAACCGACCGGTGCCTCCGGCAACATGATCGAGCCGCATCCAGTTCTCGTCGTCGAGATACACCAGCAGACCGGCCTGCTGGTAGTTCCGCACGGTGTCGGTGCCGACGTC
>DASSDE010000474.1:0-2096 GCA_035697365.1 Kribbella sp.
AGGTACTGACTGCGTCCGGGGTAGCGCTCATAGGGCGTGACTCCTGGGAGGCTGGGAGGGCTGCTCGGAAAATCCAGAATACGATTTCCTTGATGAAGCTAGAGAGCTTGGGCAGCCTGGTCAACCCCTCGGACCTGGCGAAATCCGGTCAACCCGAGCTTCATGAGGTACTGTTTCCGGAAAGTTCGGAAAGGAGTTGCCGATGGCGTCTCGCGGTCCTTCATTGCCCCGGATCACGGATGTGGCCGCGCTGGCCGGCGTCTCCACGAGTACGGCGTCCAAGGCGCTGAACGACACCGGTCAACTCCGCGAGGAGACCAGACAGCGAGTGCGCCGGGCCGCCGAGCAACTCGGGTTCACCCCGGACAGCCGCGGTCGCGCGCTGTCGTCCGGGCGCAGCTTCACGGTCGGGCTGATCACCACGGACAGCTCCGGCCGGTTCAGCATCCCGATCATGCTCGGTGCCGAGGACACACTGAGCGCCGGCGAGATGGCGCTGGTGCTGTGCGACACTCGGGACGACCCGCTGCGCGAGCAGCACTACCTGCGCTCGCTGGTGTCCCGCCGCGTCGACGGGATCATCGTGACCGGACGACGTACCGAGCCGCGGGCGCCGATCGACGTACCGATCCCGGTGGTGTACGCGTTCAGCCCGTCGACCGATCCGGCCGACATCTCGGTCATCGTGGACGACCACGGCGGCGCCGCGTCGACCGTGCGGCACCTGCTGTCGTTGGGCCGGCGACGCATCGCGCACATCACCGGACCGGCGACGCACCACAGTGCGCAGGTCCGTGCCGCGGCGGCGGTCGCGACCGCGGGTAGTTCGTTCGTCGGCGAACCGATGCACGGTGAGTGGAGCGAGCGGTGGGGCAGGCACGCGGTCGACGTACTGCTGCGTTCGAACCCCGAGATCGACGCCGTCTCGTGCGGCAGCGACCAGATCGCCCGCGGGGTCTGCGACCGTCTGCGTGAGCTCGGCCGATCGGTTCCCGACGACATCGCCGTCACCGGCTACGACAACTGGTCGGTCATGGCCCTCGCCAGCCGGCCGCCGTTGACCACGGTGGACCTGGAGCTGGAAGAGCTCGGCCGCCGTACCGCCAATCTTCTGCTGGACGCGATCGCGGGCTCACCGCACCCCGGCGAGATGGCGCTACCGACACGCTTGGTCACGCGGGAGTCGACGCTCGGTACCTGAGCTGTCCGGTCACCGGATGGTCGCCCACAGGTCCGCCGTTGGTTGCCCGTTTCCTCTAGGTTGATCCGGGTGCTGCGCAAGCTCCTGATCGGCGTCGCGGTGATCGCCACACTGGTGGCAGGGGTGGGCACCGCGCGCCTGGTGCTTCCTCGAACCGATCCCACCGGCGGCGTGGTCAAACAGTTGGCGTTCCTGCGCGCCGAGATCGAAGGCGGCGCGGACCACGCCGCGCAGAAACAGTTCCCGGAGGGGTACTTCTTCCTCAACGTTCTCTACGGACTGACGTGGGTCCAGGTCGGGCTCGCCGATCCGGAGCGGTCCGTCGACGCGGCCGCCGAGGCGCGGTGGGCGCTCGACAGGCTGGAGTCACCGGACGGCACTGCCGTCTTCGACGCGTCGCTGCGGCCGCGGTACGGCATCTTCTACGCGGGCTGGACCAACTGGTTGCGCGGCGGATTGATCGCCCTCCAGCACTCCGACGCGGCCGAGTTCGACGAGTTCACCAGCACGTCGGTCGAGATCGCGACCGCGTTCCGGACCGCGAAAACCCCTTATCTGGAAGCGTATCCGGGCCAGGCCTGGCCGGTCGACTCCGCCGTCGCGGTCGCCTCCCTCCGCCTGTACGACGACCTGGTGGCACCGCGGTTCGCCCGGATCGCGACGAACTGGGTGGCGGCGGTGAAGACCAAGCTGGATCCGGGGACCGGCTTGATCCCGCACCAGGTCGCGCCGGTGACGACCGGTGCGCGAGCGTCGTCCCAGAGCATCATCCAGCGGTTCCTGGTGGAGATCGATCCTGCCTTCGCCCGGGCGCAGTACGAGATCTTCCGGGACCGGTTCGTCGGTGGGGTCGGCATCCGGGAGTATCCGAAAGGTGCCGGCGGCAAGGGCGATG
>DASSDE010000475.1:0-2319 GCA_035697365.1 Kribbella sp.
CGGGTCCACATCGGCGGGACGCTGGATGGAGATGCTGACCTGGATGACGCCGTTCCCGTTGCGTTGCGCGCCGAGCATCCGGTCCGGCCCGAACACCCAGTAGTTGCCTCGGCCAACCATCGCGGCCAGCTCGGGCGCGGTGCGATCGGCGTCGTGGATCGCGCTCTGCACCACGACCTTGCCCTGGTACGCCGGCTCGGTGCCGGTGAGCAGCGGGCGGACGCGGGAGTTCGCGCCGTCGGCGCCGACGAGCAGGTCGCACGTCGCCGTACTCCCGTCCGCGAAATGCAGGACGTGCCCGTCCGCGTGGGTGAAGACACTCCCCCAGCGGACGGTCTGCACCGGAAGGGAGCGCAGCAGCAGGTCGCGCAGGTCGGCGCGGTCGATCTCCGGACGCAGCATCGGCGCATCGTCCGGGGTGTCCTCCTGGTAGAGCAGCGTGCCGGTGTGATCCAGGATCCGGTGGTCCTGCCCTTCGCGACGCGCGGCCGCGAGGAACTCCTGCTCGAGACCGGCTGCGCGCAGGGCGGCCTGGCCGCTGTCGGTGTGCAGGTCGAGCATGCTGCCCTGACTGCGGGCGCCCTGCGCGGCGTCGCGTTCGTACACGGCCGCGTCGATGCCGTGGACGTGCAGGATCCGGGCGAGCGTGAGGCCACCGGGCCCGCCGCCGACGATCGCGATCATGGGTGTACTCCAATCGATACACTGTATTGAGAAATACACCGTATCGTACGAGCCAGTGTATTGTTCACGCTTGTGACCGACAGTCCCGTGCTCTGGGAGCGGCCGGAGCCGTCCGAGCGGCGGCAGCCGAGCCCGCTCAGCCGGGAGCGGATCGTCCGCGCCGCGATCGAGCTCGCCGACGCCGCGGATCTGGACGCGGTCTCGCTCCGGAAGGTCGCCGCCGCGCTCGACGCCGGTCCGATGCGCCTCTACCGGTACGTCGACACCAAGGACGAACTGCTCGAGCTCATGGTCGACGCCGTCTACGCCGAGCTCCCGGCGCCGGACGGTGAGAGCTGGGACGCCGTCCTGCGCTCGATCGCGAACGGGACCCGCGACGCCGCGCTGCGGCACGAGTGGTTTGCCGACCTGCTCGGCAGCCGGCCGCGGTTCGGCCCCGCCACGCTCGCGCACACCGAGGCGTCGCTGAGCGCGCTGCGCGCCACCGGGCTCGGTGACCTCGACGCGCTGACCGGTGCCCTCGAGGCGCTGAGCGTCTACCTGGTCGGCGCGGTCCGCAAGGAGATCACCGAGCGCCGTGCCGAACGCGCGAGCGGCCTCGACCGGCACCAGTTCCAGCGCGCCACCGGTCCGTACCTGACCCGGATGTTCGCGACCGGCAGGTACCCGATGCTCGCCGAATGGGTCCACGACGCCCGGCACCGGAAGGCCACCGAGATCTTCGACCTCGGCCTGGGTTACCTGATCGAGGGGATTCGGGCGCAGCTGCCCTAGCGACTCGCGGCTGCGCGCAGGTGGGTGGCCAGGAGGTGGGCCGACTCGGGTGCGTCTGCTGCGTAGCAGACCAGGTGGCTCCGGGTCGACCAGGCGTCCTGGAGCGGGCAAATGTCGACGCCGGCGATCGCGTCGACGGCGCGGCGCGGTACGACAGCCAGACCGGCACCGGCGGTGGCCAGCGTGATCAGCGTGTGCAGGGTGGGGACGAGTGTGCGGTAGCGGGGTGCCGGGGCGTGTGGGCCGAGGCGGTCGTCCATCCACTGGCTCAGGGGCGAGCGGCGATCCAGGCCGACCAGGGGATGTTCGGCAACCTCGGCGTACGCGATCGAGGCCCGGCCGGAGAGCGTGCCGCCGGCCTGTCCGATGACCACGAGCGAGTCGTCGGCCAGCGGCTCGGTGCGTAACTGGGTCGGCTCGTCGTCCAGGATCACGCCGAGATCGGCCTCGCCGGCCGCGAGCAATCGGACGCTGCGGACCGTACGGCGCTCGCTCACGTTCACGTCGTACTCCGGGTGTTCGCGGAGGAAGGTGGCCAGCGCCATCGGGACCAACTGGTGCATCGCGGACCCGCCGGCGACCAGGCGGATCGGGGCCGACCGCGAGATGGCGTACGACGCGACGGCACTGTCCAGGCGGGTCGTCTCGGCGAGCACCTCGCGCGCGTGCCGGGCCAGGGTGGCGCCGGCCGGGGTCAACCGGACGCCGCGGCGCTCGCGAACCAGGAGCGGTACACCGGCCTGCGCTTCGAGCGCCCTGACCCGCGCGCTGGCCGAAGGCAGGCTCAGGTGCATCACCCGCGCGCCGGCGGTGATCGAGCCCTCTGCCGCGACGTGAGTGAAGAGCCGGAGATCGTCCAGG
>DASSDE010000476.1:0-4839 GCA_035697365.1 Kribbella sp.
CGTGCCTGGCCACCGCGCCGGCCGCGCGCCACACGAAGTCCGCGCTGTGCGCACCGACCACGAGCATCCGGCGGGCGCTCACCGGGCACCTGCCAGGACCGGTTGCGCAGCCAGGAACCGGGTGTTGTCCACCGCCATGATACGAACGTCCTCCTCGCTGAATCCTGCCGCGAGCAGGTCCCGGGCCATCAGCGGCAGTCCGTCCTCGACCGGTGGGTTCACCGGCTGGCCGAGGTCACTGGACAGGAAAGAGTGGGCCGGACCGGTACGCCGGATGTTCTCGACCATCACCTCCCACTCCACCTTGCCTGTGTACGGGGTGGTGAAGCAACGTTCCAGGTAGGCGCCCAGGTCGACCAGCTCCAGCTGCTGCTCGACGGTCAGCCGCTGCGAGGTGAACTCCGGGTGCGTCACGATGATCCGCCGGACTCCGGTCTCGGCGGCCGCCCGGACGACCGCGAGGATCTCCGCCGCGGCCAGGTGGCCCGTGGCGAGGACGAGATCATGTTTGGCCATCAGGGCGAGTACGGAGAGTACGTCGTCACCGACCGCACCCGTCTCGTCCACCACCCGTACCGGCGGCGGATCGATGCCCTGGGCCCGCAACTCGGCCTGCAGAGCGGCCCACATCGGCGGTGTCGCGCCTTCTGGTTCCTTGGCCTTGGTCTCCCGCTGGTTGACGCTGTCGACGGTCGGGAACCATACCAGCCGGGCACCGCCACGTGCGGCGATCTCGACGGCCGTCGGGTTCATGCCACCGGACGCCACGTTCAGGGCCAGCGCGCCGAGCGCGTCCACGCCGGGAACGGCAGCCCGGACCACAGCAGCGCGTTCCGTCGTCGGCACGTAGTGCGACTTGAGGACGAAGCCGGCCATGCCGACCTCCGCGAACCGGCGGGCCAGCGTCAGGTCGTCGACCGACCGCGGGACGACGTCCGGCGCGACGTGCACGTGCAGGTCGTAGGCTCCGGCAACGAATTCGCGATCGGCGTCGCTGGGACGGGGGTGCTCGATCATCTGGATCTCCAGGTAACAGTGAATTGGTTGGAAAGTGGTTCGGACACCGGGCGTCACTCCCGGGCGAGTTGCTGGTGGCGCCAGGGCGCCATCCGCTTCTCGAGCAGCTTGAGCAGTTCCATGACGGCGACGGAGAACACCACGATCACCATCACGCCGGCCAGGTAGCGCGCGGTCGCGAACAGTTCGGCGTCGGCGTTGATCTGGAAGCCGATGCCCTGGGTCGACGCGATGTACTCGCCGACGATGACGCCGATCATGGCCCGCCCGACCGCCAGCCGCAGTCCGGTGATGAAGAACGGAGTCACCGACGGCAGGACGACGTCGCGGTACAGGTGCCGGCGGGTGGCGCCGAACGATCTGGCGGCGCGCAGCAGCACCCGGTCGGTACCGCGGACGCCCTCGGTCAGATTGATCATGATCGGGAACGTGGACAGGATCACCACGATCGCGACCTTCGACGCGATCCCGAGTCCGAACCAGATCACCAGCAGCGGGGCGAGCACCAGCACCGGCGTCGAGTACAGCGCGCCGACGATCGGGTCCAACGCCCAGTACAGATGCCGGCTGCTGCCCAGTACGAGCCCGGCCGGGACCGCGATCAGGACCGACAGCACCATCCCGAGTACGAATTCGCTGCCGCTGACCCGCAGGTCGCTCCACAGCGGCCCGCCGGCCAGCTCCACGAATCCGGACCAGATCTGCGAGGGATAGCTGAAGAACAACGGGTTCCAGTGCGCCAGCCGGCCGAGGATCTCCCAGAGCGCCAGGATCACCACTACCGTTGCCACTGGCAACAGCCTCTGCTGGTTCCGGGCGACCCAGTGGCGCCGCGACCGGCCGTTCATGACACATCCTCCAGGTCCCGGCCCTGCGCTGCGGCCACCTCGCTCTTGAGGAACGACCACAGACGCTCGCGGTGCTGGTCGTACGACTGCCGCCAGCCGGCGGTGTCAGCACGCAGTTCGCGGACCGGGATCTCTTCCTCGACGCGGCCGGGGGCAGCGCGGAGCAGGAGGATCCGATCGGACAGCTCCAGCGCCTCGTCCAGGTTGTGGGTCACGAGGACGACGCTGCGCTGCTCGAGCGCGACCAGGGCCCGGACCTCCTCGCGGAGCAGTTCGGCGTTCTGCGCGTCGAGCGCCCCGAACGGTTCGTCCATCAGCAGCAGCCTCGGCCGGACGGCGAACGCGCGGGCCAGGCCGACGCGCTGCTGCATGCCGCCGGACAGTTGGTACGGGTAGAACTTGGCCGCCCTGGTCAGTCCGACCCGATCCAGGTACTCGGCGGCGAGCTCGTTGCGTTCCCGCCTGCTCAAGTCGCGTCGCCGGTAGTCGAGACCGAGCCGCACATTGTCCAGCACGGTCTTCCACGGCAGCAGCGCGAAGCTCTGGAACACCATCGCCCGGTCCGAATGGTGCGTCGCCACCGGACGCCCGGCAACCCGCACCTGGCCGCTGTCCGGGCGCAGTGCGCCGTCGAGGATCTGCAGCAGCGTGCTCTTCCCGCATCCGCTCGCCCCGATCACGCTGACGAACTCGCCCTCATCGACGGTGCAGCTGATGTCCTCGAGAATCGCAGCGTCCTGGTAGGCGAACGACACACGCTCGACCTCGACGAGTGGGGAGTCGTTGCCGACGGCATCATCGCGCCGGCCGGCGGGTCCGGCGGTCATGACGACGGCTTCAGGTACTCGGCGGTGTAGATGTCCGCGGGTTTCACCGGCTTCTTCATCACGCCGTACTTGACCGCGACGTCGATCCAGGTCTGCAGCGCCGCGGAGTCCATCGTGCCGTCCTTGGCGTAGATCGCGGCCACCTCGTCGTACGACGCCTTGGCGTCCGCGGCCGGCATCTTCTCGGACTCGGCCAGCAGCTTGACGGCGGCATCAGGGTTCGCGGCGACCCACCGGGTGCTCTCCACCAGGGCCGCGAGGAAGTCGCGGACCAGATCGGGCTTCTTCGCCATGGTCTTCTGCACGCCGGCGATCACCGCCGCCGAAGCACCCGGCAGGTACTTCTGCACCGTGCCGAGGTCGTGCAACCCGGCCTTCCTGGCCTGCAGATCGAAGGGAGCGACCAGGAGACCGACCTGGACCTGCCCCGCCTGAATCGCAGCCAGGATGCCGGCCTGGACGCCGACGGTGACGTACTGCAGCTTGTCCTGACCGATTCCGGCCTTGTCCATCACGTACCGCATCACTGCGGTGTTGCCGTTGTTGGGTCCCGGGCCGCCGAACTTCTTGCCGGCCAGCTGATCCAGGCTGGTGACGTCCTTGCTGGTGATGATGTGGTAGTCGAGCTGGTCGAGAACGTTGCCGACCATCACCAACGGTGCTCCGGACGCCGAGGCCGAGACCACGTAGGCCTGCTGCAGCAGCGCAAGATCCTGCCGGCCGGAAACCAGGGCGGAGGTGGCGACGTCGCTCGACTTGGCCTTTGTCACCTTGAGGTCGATGCCGTGGGCCTTGAATATGCCACGCGAGAGTCCTGCCGTCACCGGAAGCAGCTCGGCGGCGTACTTGGTGTTGATCAGGTTGACCGTACGCAGACCGGACGCGCTGGTCTGCTGGTCCTTCGCACCCGGCGAGCAGGCGGTCACCGCGAGCAGGCCGGCGACGAGGATCGCCGCGACGCGCAGACGGCTGCGCGGAAGATTACGAAGGTACGACATGAGCGCTGTCCTTTCGAGGAGTGCAGCGTGCTCCGGATCAGCCCGCGATCAGGCGAGCTGGGTTGTCCTTCAGCATGGTGTTCAGGGCGGCGTCGCTGACACCGCGCTCGGACAGGTTGCTGGCCAGCACCCGCAGGGCCTCGTGCGGCCGGGGATGCCGGACGCCACCGGCGTCGGAGGCCAGTACCAGCCGGTCCGGGGTGAACTCGTTGATGGTGGCAACGACCTCGTCGATCGGGAACCGGTTCGTGTAGCCGCCGACGGTCGAGCCGGCGATCTCGATGAAGGCACCGAGTTCGCTGGCCCGGCGAGCCAGCTCGAGGTCGTACTGCGGGGTCCAGCGGATGTGGGTGACGATCAGCTTCACCCCCAGCGGCCGGCAGTGTGCGGCGAGCGCGAGGATCTCCCGCGGCGACAGGTGTGACGTCGCCAGCAGAGCATCGTGGTCGCGAACCAGGGCGATGACCTCCCGGGTGGCGGGAGTGAGATCGCCGGCATCGTCGAGCACGGTGATGCCGGCCGCCGCGACCGGGTTGTAGATGTTCATGTCCGAGTAGCCCCAGTTGCCCAGGGCACCGGTTACCTCGGCGTGGAACCGGGAGTGGCCGCTCGGCATCCAGACCACGCGGCCCCCGAGTCGCAGACACGCGTCCACAGCGGCCGGATTGATACCGCCGACCGGGTAGTTGAGGCAGACGCCGCCGATGTAGCGGAAGCCCGTAACCGCCTTGTTGGTGTGGTACGCGCGGCTCGAGGTGCTCTCCAGGTGCGCCTTCACAGCCATCCCGGCCATCCCGGCGTCGCGGCAGCCGGTCGCGATCTCGACGTCGTCACCGACCCGGCCGAGCACATCCGGACCGGCGTGCACATGCAGGTCGATGGCTCCGTCCAGTGTGAACACGATGAACCTCCTGAGCGAACTGCTTGCCGGCGGCAATCTTGACAAGATCGTCAACATTTATATTGACCAGATTGTGCACAATCTTAGTTACAAGGTTCGGCCTGTCAAGAGCTGACGGCCGGTCAATACGGCTGCGTGAAACTGCGCACCGCGTCGGTGTCCCAGACGATCCCGTGACCGCTGCGTTCGGGCGGCACGACGCTGCCGTCGTGCGGCTTCAGAACCTCGCCGAGAACGCCGTTGAGGAT
>DASSDE010000477.1:0-4794 GCA_035697365.1 Kribbella sp.
AGGATGTCGAGTGCGCCCCGGCGGGCGGACTCCTTGCCGGAGGCATCGAACGCGACGTCCGGCTGCCCGGCGGCCTTGAGGTCGTCGGCGGCGAGCGGGATCGCGCCGAAGGACTCCGCGAAGTCGAGCCGCCAGCGGGACGGGTCGGAGATGTAGACCGGTACGTCGGCGCCGTACTTGAGCTTGCTCATCACCGTCAGCCCGAGGCCGATCGGCCCGGCGCCGGCGATGTACACGCTCTCGACGTCCTGCTGGACCAGCGCGGCGCGGCCGAGAGCGTGGCTGCTCGTACCCATCACGTCGAGCAGCATCGTCGCGTTGCCGATCTCGATGTCCTCGGTGATCGGGAAGAAGTTGGACTCGTGGACCAGTTCGTAGGGACCGTAGCCGCCGTCGTGGGTGAAGCCCATGTCGGCGCGCTTCGCGAAGCACTGGTTGGTGGCGCCGTACCGGCAGCTGCGGCACTCGCCGCAGAAGTCCATCAAGAACACGGCGCCGCGGGTTCCGGCGGGGGTGCTGGTGCCTTCGCCGGCGGCGAGAACAGTTCCGGCGGCCTCGTGCCCGGGGACCACGGACGAGCCGTCGAAGTACTGGTTGCGGTCGCTGCCGCAGAGGGCGTTGGCCTGGACGGAGAGCAGGAGTTGGCCGGGGCCGGGGTCCGCGTACTCGTGGTCCGCGAACTCGATGATGCCGCCGCCGGTGAACCAGGGGGCGAAAGCGGTGCGCGTCATGCTGGTGGAATTTACTACGTAGCAAATCAGCGCCACAAGAGGTTGCGGCAGGCTCGCTCGGTCAGTGGGCGCTGCTCTCCCGGAGCCGGAGTTCGTAGCCGGCCATCCGGTGCTGCGGTACGTGATCCTCGTCGAGCTGTTCCTCGAGCAGGGCGAGCGCGCTCGCCGCGATGTCGTCGATGAGCGGCGCCACGGTGCTCAGCGCGGGGGTGGCGAGCGCCGACTCGACGATGTCATCGAACCCGATCACGGACACAGCGTCCGGTACGTCGACGTGGGCCCGGTGCAATGCACGCAGGGCGCCGAGCGCGGCGGAGTCGTTCATCGCGAAGATGCCGTCAGGACGCAGTTCGCCGAAGACCCGGGTGAGTGCGTCGGTGGCGTCCGCGATGGTCCAGTCGCAGTCGACGATCAGATCGGGGTCGAGAGCGATGCCGTACTTGGTAAGAGCGGCCTGGTAGCCCTGGCGGCGGAGCTGGTACGAACGCTTCGGGCCGTGGTTCGCTCCGAGCAGGAGGATCCGGCGGCGGCCGGTGTCCAGCAGGTGGGTGACGGCGGCCTGAGCGGCCTCGCGGTTCTTGATGCCGACGTGGTCGATCGCACTGCCGGGCTCACGGTCGCCGATCAGGACCACCGGGTGGGTGCTGCGCTCGTCGGTGCGGCCGAGGGCGACCGCGCTCATGATCAGTCCGTCGGTGAGGATCTTGCCGCCACCACGGAGCAGTTCCACCTCGGTCTCGTGCCGGCCACCGGTGGTCTCGACGAGAACCGTCGTACCGCGATCTCGCGCGGCCGCGACGATCGCCTCGGCGAGGTCAGCGAAGTACCGCTCGCGGAAGGTCGGGACGGCCAGGGTGATGGTGCCCGTACGGCCGGTGCGCAGGCGGCGGGCGGCGGAGTTCGGGCGGTAGCCGAGAGCGTCCAGGCTGGCCTGCACGCGGGCGCGGGTCGCGGGGGAGACGTGGACGTAGTCGTTCACCACGTTCGAGACGGTGCGTTGCGAGACGCCCGCGTGCCGGGCCACGTCGGACATGCTGACCGCCACCGCTGCACCCCTTTTGCGCCGAGTTTCGTCAGATTATCAACGGCCGGGCGTGACCTTGGTTGTAACTTCGGTTTACAGTAGCGCCATGAGTGTTCAGGAACGGGCACGCGGACGACGGGACGTGATCGGCGTCGGGGTCGCGCTGCTGAACCGGCTGGCCCAGTGGCGGGCGGTCGACCGGCTCGGGTTGCGCAAGCCGGCCGAGCGGGCGGTCTTCGAGGCGACCAAGACCGGATTCCGGACGGCCGGGGCGCTGTCGCGACGGTTCACTGCGGCGTCCAAGCTGGCCTCCCCGTCGCGGCTGCCCGCAGCCCGCGGCACCGGGCGGTTCGACCTCACGCCGACCGAGGACCAGCAGTTGATGGTCGAGGTCGTCCGCGAGTTCGCCGCTGACGTACTGCGCCCTGCTGCCGCCGCGGCGGACACCGCGTGCACGACGGACGCCAAGGTCCTGGACTCGGCCGCCGAGTTCGGGCTCAGCCTCATCGAGGTCCCGGAGGAGCTCGGCGGCATCGTCACGGAACGCTCCACGATGACCGGCGTACTCGTGGCCGAGGCCCTTGCGCACGGCGACATGGGTCAGGCGGTCGCGTGCCTGGCCCCGTCCGCGGTCAGCACCGCGATCTCGCTGTGGGGTGACGAGACGCAGCAGGCGACGTACTTGCCATCGTTCACCGGCTCGTCGGTGCCGCCGGCCGCGCTAGCACTGCTCGAACCGCTAGCGTTGTTCGATCCCTTCGCGCTGCGCACCCGCTACACCGGCGGTCTGCTGAACGGCGTGAAGTCCCTCGTACCGCGGGCCGCCGAAGCGGAGCTGTTCGTGATCGGCGCGCAGACCGATGCCGGACCGCGGCTGTTCGTGGTCGAGCCGGACCACCCGGGCGTGACGATCGAGGCCGAGCCGTCGATGGGGCTGCGGGCGGCGGCGATGAGCCGGGTGATCCTGACCGACGTACCGGCGGTTCCGCTCGGATCCGTTGCCGACTACACCGAATGCGTGCGGCTGTCGCGGCTCGGATGGTGCGCGCTGGCGCTCGGTACGGCGCGGGCGGTGCTCGACTACGTGACACCGTACGTCAATTCGCGGGAGGCGTTCGGTGAGCCGATCAGCCATCGGCAGTCGGTCGCGTTCATGGTGGCGAACATCGGGATCGAGCTCGAGGGCATGAAACTGGTCACGTACCGGGCCGGATCGCGTGCCACCCAAGGGCTTCCGTACGCGCGTGAGGTGGCGCTGGCACGGCGGTTGTGTGCGGAGAAGGGGATGCAGATCGGTACGGACGGCGTCCAGCTGCTCGGCGGCCACGGATTCGTGAAAGAACATCCGGTGGAACGGTGGTACCGCGACCTGCGGGCGATCGGCGTGATGGAAGGCGCGGTGCTGGTCTGATGATCAACCTTGAGACCCCTCGCAAATTCAGGGCCTTCGTCAACCAGGCGCACCAGGTAGCGGCCGAGATGCTCCGGCCGAACTCGCGACGCTACGACCTCGCCGAGCACGAGTACCCGGTCGAGCTCGACATGCTGGCCGCGATGGTCGACGGATTAGGTGCCTCGGGCACCAGTTCCGGCGCCGGGGCCTCGGGCGTACGGCGCAGCGCTGCCGCCGAGGACGGGGTGGTGAACGGGTCCAACCTGTCGTCGGTGCTGTCGATCATGGAGATGTGCTGGGGCGACGTCGGGCTGCTGTTGTCGATGCCGCGGCAAGGCCTCGGGAACTCGGCGATCGCGTCCGTCGCATCCGACGAGCAACTGAAACGCTTCGAAGGCGTGTGGGCCGCGATGGCGATCACCGAGCCCGAATGCGGGTCGGACTCGGCGAACATCCGCACCACCGCCCGGCTCGACGGGGATGCGTACGTACTGAACGGCGAGAAGATCTTCGTCACGGCCGGAGGACGCTGCGACGCGGTCGTGGTGTGGGCGACGCTCGACAAGGCGCTCGGCCGGGCCGCGATCAAGTCGTTCGTGGTCATGAAGGACACGCCGGGGATGTCCGTGGAGCGGCTTGAGCACAAGCTCGGCATCCGTGCCTCCGACACGGCGACGATCCGTTTCGAGGACTGCCGCGTACCGGTCGAGAACCTGCTCGGCACCGCGGACATCGACAAGGGTTTCGCGGGCGTCATGCAGACGTTCGACAACACCCGCCCACTGGTCGCCGCGATGGCCGTCGGCTGTGCGCGCGCCTCGCTGGAGGTCACGCGCGACCTGCTGGCCGAGGCGGGGGTACGGGTCGACTACGACCGCCCCGTCCATCAACAGCCCGCGGCTGCCGCGACGTACCTGACGATGGAAGCCGACTGGGAAGCCGCCTACCTGCTCACCCTCCAAGCCGCCTGGATGGCCGACAACGGCCAGCCCAACTCCCTCCAAGCCTCCATGGCCAAAGCCAAAGCCGGCCGCACCGCCAACGACATCACCCTCCGCTGCGTAGAACTGACCAGCACCCTCGGCTACTCAGAACACCACCTCCTCGAAAAATGGTCCCGAGACTCCAAAATCCTCGACATCTTCGAAGGCACCCAACAAATCCAGCAACTAATCGTCGCCCGCCGCCTCCTCGGCAAGACCTCAGCAGAGCTCAAATAGCCTTATTCACAAGGCATCCCGGTTCGGTTGGGTCGGCCGCTCAGCGCAGGTTTGGCCCGTCGTCTTCGGCTGTGTATGTGGGGTCAGAATCGGGTCTGCTCCGTCGCCCACGGAGCAACGCGAGCCAGCCGACGGTCCACGGCCTGCCGAGCGCGGTCGTACGAGGACGGGAGCAGGTGGGTGTACATCTGCAATGTGAACCCCGGATCGGCATGACCAAGGTACTCCGACAGCTCCTTGATGTTGACGCCATCTGCCAGAGTGATGCTCGCGTAGTAGTGCCGCAGCGCGTGGAGCCCGACGGTCCGGTTCTTCTCGTAGTGGCGACGGCCTCGCGAGTCCTTCACCGGTGGTGCGAGTACGCCTGCCGCCACCAGGGCGGGCTTCCACACCACGAGGTTGTAAAGGTCCGCTCGCAGGTGCCTG
>DASSDE010000478.1:0-2057 GCA_035697365.1 Kribbella sp.
AGGTAGAGGCCAACGCTGTCCTTGCCGTCGATACCGTCGTCCGTGCTGCGGACACGAGCCATGCGAGCCACCGAAACTCCCTTCGTCGTTACATGGAGAGCAACGCTCGAGTAGGGTTCAAGATTCCGGTACCAGTGTGTAAACACCCTGAAGGTTCCCTGAGAGTTCCCGGCAGCAATTCCTCATTGCGCACACGGGTGCCCCAAGATGTGTTGCACAACACACACCAAGGGGCACTAATTCCCGCTTTCAGCTCAGACCGAGGGTGTCGAGTTCCCAGGCGAGCGAGAACGCGAGCTCGCGCCAGGCGTCGTAGCGCCCGCTGCGGCCACCGTGCCCGGCCTCCATCTCGATCTTGAGCAGCACGTCGGAATCGCCGGTCGCGGTCGCGCGGAGTTTCGCCACCCACTTCGCCGGCTCGACGTAGAGCACCCGGGTGTCGTTCAGACTGGTGATCGCGAGGATCGGCGGATAGTGCTGTGCGGTGACATTTTCGTACGGCGAGTACGACTTCATGTACGCGTACACCTCGGGATCCGCGAGCGGATTGCCCCATTCCTCCCACTCGATCACGGTGAGCGGCAGCGACGGGTCCAGAATCGACGTCAACGCGTCCACGAACGGGACCTCGGCGACGATTCCGGCGAACGCGTCCGGGGCCAGGTTGGCGACCGCGCCCATCAGCAGTCCGCCGGCACTGCCACCCTGCGCGACGATCCGCTCCGGCCTGGTCCAGCCGGCCTCGACGAGGTGCTGGGCAGCCGCGACGAAGTCGGTGAACGTGTTGCGCTTGGTGAGCATCTTGCCGTCGTCGTACCAGTGCCGGCCGAGCTCGCCGCCACCACGGACGTGCGCGATCGCGAACACCACGCCCCGGTCGAGCAGCGACAGCCGCGCGATCGAGAACCACGGGTCGATGGACGTCTCGTACGAGCCGTACCCGTACAGCACGACCGGCGCGTTCCCGTCCTTGGCGACGTCCTTGCGCGCGACCATCGAGATCGGCACCTTGGTGCCGTCGGCCGCGGTCGCCCACTCCCGGTACTGCGTGTAGTCGTCGGTGTTGACGCCGCCGAGCACCGGCTGCTGCTTGAGCAACCGCCGCGCACCGGTCGCGATCTCCACGTCGTACGTCGAACCTGGCGTCACCAGCGACGTGTAGCCGAACCGGTACCGGGTGTCCTGCCATTCGTCGTTGCGGCCGGGGGAGACCGTGAAGATCGGCTCGTCGAACTCGAGCGCCTCGGGCGCACCGAAACCGTCGCCACTGCGCCGCATGATCGCCAGCTCGGTGAGCGCGTTGCGCCGCCGGAAGAGGATCACGTGGTCGGCGAACGCGTCCACGCCGAGCAGGCGGCTGGTCTCGTCGCCCGCGATCAGCGTCGTCCAGTCGCCGGGGGAGTCGAGCGGGGCGGAGGCGAGGGAGAAGTTGGCGGCGTCCGCGTTGTGCGTGATCAGGAGTTGGTCGCCGGCGTGCTCGACGTCGTACTCGACGCCCTCCTGGCGGGTCTTGACCACGACCGGCTCGCTCGTCGGGTTGTGCGCGTCGAGCAGCCAGACCTCGCTGGTGAGCTTGCTGCCGAGCGAGATCAGGAGTGCCTGCTCGTTGCGGGTCAGGTCGATGCCGACCCAGAACCGCTCGTCGGGCTCCTCCATCACCAGTACGTCATCAGTGGCGCCGAGGGTGTGCCGCCAGACCTGGTACGGGCGCCACGCGTCGTCGACCTTCGTGTAGAAGATCGTGGAGCCGTCCGCGGACCAGGCCGAGCCGTAGTGCACCTCGGGCAGCTCGTCGGACAGCAGCTCCCCGGTGCTCAGGTCCTTGATCCGCAGCGTGAAGCGTTCGTCGCCCTTGACGTCGACCGAGTACGCGAGCAGGCGGCCGTCGGGGGAGACGTCGACGGTGCCGAGCGAGAAGAACTCGGAGTCGCCGGCCACCTCGTTCCCGTCGAGCATCACCTCTTCGCCGGCGATCGGGCCGTCGGTCGCGGGCGGCTGGTCGCCGTCGGCCTTGACGCGGCAGTGCAGGGAGTACTGCTGACCCTCGATGGTGCGCG
>DASSDE010000479.1:0-5332 GCA_035697365.1 Kribbella sp.
CCGCTTGGCCCGCCGGTACAGCCCGCCGTCCTGGACGGCGATGTCGAGCCCCTGCCGCACACCTTCTTGGGCCAGTACGGTCCGCAGCGACTCCGGCTCGACACCGGAGACGGCGATCTCCATCGCGGTCACCGGGTAGCGCGCCATCCGGCTGATCCGGTCGATGTTCGCGCCGGTGTCCGCGATCCGCCCGGCGACCGCGGCCAGACCGGCGGCCGACAGCGGGTGGCCGATGATCGTCACCTGGCTGCGGCCCTTGCGCCGCGGCTCGTTGTCGCCGACACCCTTCTTGACCGAGATGTCGACGTCGAGAACGTTCGCGAGCGACTTGAGCTCTTCCTTGAGGTCCTTGTGGTCGCGGGGCGCGGACAGCAGGACGCCGAGCACCAGGCGCCCTCGGAGCACGACCTGCTCGGCGTCGATCACCTCGAGCCCGCGGGTCGCGAGCGTGGACAGCACCGCGGACGTCAGCCCCGGCCGGTCGGTCCCGGTCAACGTCACCAGCAACGTCGGCCGTTCGGCCGCCTCAACCTCACCGAGTCCAGTCATCTCGCACCGAACGCTACCCAAAGCACACGACGCCCGGTGCGCCGGTCCAGATCTTGAGGGCTGCCACTCAGGCGTGGAGGGGTGGGGCAGGACGTTGCTTTAGGCGTGGATGGGTGGGGCGCAGGCTGCGACGAGGGCTCGGCGGGCGGCGGCGGCCAGGTCCAGGAGGGCCCGGCGGCGGGCGTCGGCCTCGGCACCGGTGACCGCGGCGCCGTCGTCCTCGAGGGCGGCGTCGGCGATCGCCAGACAGCGCCGCGCGGTCGCGGCGGCCTTCACCGCGCGTGGCTCGTAGCCGGGGGCCAGCTCGTCACCGGACCCGCGCCCGATTTTCCGGATGTCGATCAGCGCATCCGCGACCTCCGGCTTCCACCTCGCCACCTCGAGCGCGGCCAGCGACTCCGCCGCGTCGATCAGCGCCATCCGCAGCCCACGGTCCGCCTCGCCGAAGTCGGCCGGCTGCGGGCTCGCCGCCGGCAGCACAGACCATTGCACCGACGGACCCACGTACGACGGAACGAGCCCGAGCTCCGGCCCGGCTAGGACCACCGCCTCGCCGATCTCCACCGCAGCCTCGTTGAACGCGGGCGGACCGGCCAGACCGATCGGGTCGCCGGGGACGGGCAGCGCGAGGTGCGCCTGCCGGGTGCCCGCGGCGCGGAGCAGGTTCAGGGCGACCGGCAGCGTGGCCGGCTCCGGATGCCCGGCCAGACCCGCGATGTGGTGACCGACGTCGTCGCCGAGGATCTTCTCCGCGGCGGTGTCGGGATCGCAGGCGCCGGTCAGCATCGCGTTGGTCCAGACCGTGAACCGGACCGAGGCGGAGGTCGTCAGCACGACCGTGATTCTCGCACCACCCGGCAGCCGGCCGCGAACGGCGACCCCTTAGGTTTTGTCCATGACTGCAGTGGTGGAGCTGGCCGGGGTGACGGTCGTCCGGGGAGACGCGCGCCTGCTCGACGGGATCGACTGGACGATCGACGAGGCCGATCGCTGGGTGGTCATCGGGCCGAACGGTGCCGGCAAGACCACGCTGCTGCAGATCCTCGCCGCCCAGGTGCACCCGACAGCCGGGGTCGCCGGGCTGCTCGGTGACGTGCTCGGCGCGGTCGACGTGTTCGAGCTGCGGCCGCGGATCGGGCTGACCAGTGCCGCGCTCGCGGACCGGCTGCCGAAGAGCGAGCGGGTCTCCGACGTCGTCGTTTCCGCGTCGTACGCGGTCCTCGGTCGCTGGATCGAGGAGTACGACGAGCTGGACCACGAGCGCGCCGCCGCACTGCTGAGCGAGCTCGGCATCGCGCACCTCGCGGACCGTACGTTCGGCACGCTGTCCGAGGGGGAGCGCAAGCGGGTGCAGATCGCCCGCGCGCTGATGACCGACCCCGAGCTGATGCTGATGGACGAGCCCGCCGCGGGCCTGGACCTTACGGGTCGCGAACAGCTGGTCCGCTCGCTGAGCTCGATCGCGACCGCCGCCGGTGCGCCCGCGATGGTGCTGGTCACCCACCACGTCGAGGAGATCCCGCCCGGCTTCACCCACGCCCTGCTGCTCAAGCAGGGCCGCGTCGTCGCCGCCGGCCCCATCGACCAGGCCCTCACCGCCGAAACCCTCAGCGAAACCTTCGACCTGGCCCTCACCCTCACCCACGAAGACAACCGCTACACCGCCCGCGCCCTCTGAGCGGGATCCAGCAGGCGTGGTGACGCGTCGGACTTCTGCTGGGACCTCTGAAGGTGGATAGGCTTGGGAAATGATGGATTGGCTGCGGGACAACATGTGGGCGGCGTGGCTGACGATCGCCGCCGTCCTCGGTCTGGCCGAGTTGGCCTCCCTCGACTTCACGCTGCTGATGCTGGCCGCCGGCGCGCTCACCGCGGCCGGGGTGGCGGCGTTCTTCCCGGGACTGCTCTGGCTGCAGATCGTCGTCGGGCTGATCACGGCGGCCGCGATGCTCGGCGCGATCCGGCCGATGATCGTCCGCAAGATCCATCACGGCCAGGAGCTCAAGACCGGTTCGGCGCACGTGATCGGCCGGACCGGGGTCGTGGTCAAGGAGATCCATCCCGACGGCGGGGGTTCGATCCGGCTCGGCGGTGAGCTCTGGACCGCCAGTCCGTACGACGAGGTGTCGACGATCGCGCCGGGGACCCGCGTCGAGGTGATGAAGATCGACGGGGCGACCGCGGTCGTGTATCCGGTCAGTGACCCGTTGCACCACGAGCTCGAGGGCACCGAGCCGCCGAAACCGCAGGACCCGCCGCAGTCCTGAGCGTTGAGTGGTCCCCTACTCGCAGTAGTGTCGGAGTACGGCGGCAGATTGTCCGTCCGATCGTTCGAGTGGAGGGTCGAGTGACCGCGTTCCTCATAGTCCTGGCACTGGTCGCCCTGGTGGTGATCGTGACCTTGGTGAAGTCCGTCCGGGTGGTGCAGCAGCAGACCGTCGGCATCGTCGAGCGGTTCGGGAAGTTCAAGACCGGCCTGCAGCCGGGCCTGAACCTGCTGACCCCGTTCGTCGACAAGGTCCGCTACACCATCGACATGCGTGAGCAGGTGGTCGCGTTCCCGCCGCAGGGTGTCATCACCGAGGACAACCTGATGGTGTCGATCGACTCCGTCATCTACTTCCAGGTGAACGACCCGGTGCGGGCGACGTACGAGATCTCCAACTACATCCAGGCCATCGAGCAGCTGACCATGACCACGCTGCGGAACATCATCGGCGGCATGGACCTGGAGCAGACGCTGACCTCGCGCGAGGAGATCAACGAGAAGCTCCGGTACGTACTGGACGAGGCGACCGGCAAGTGGGGCATCCGGGTCAACCGGGTCGAGCTCCGCTCGATCGACCCGCCGCCGTCGATCCAGGACTCGATGGAGAAGCAGATGCGCGCGGACCGGGACAAGCGCGCCGCGATCCTCACCGCGGAAGGTATGCGGCAGTCGGCCGTCCTGTCCGCCGAGGGCCAGAAGCAGTCCGCGATCCTGACCGCCGAAGGTGACAAGCAGTCCCGCATCCTGCGCGCCGAGGCCGAGCGGCAGGCCCGGATCCTGAAGGCGCAGGGTGAGGCGCAGGCCATCACCACGGTCTTCAACGCGATCCACGCCGGCAAGCCCGACCAGGGTCTGCTCGCCTACCAGTACCTGCAGATGCTGCCGTCGATCGCCCAGGGCGACGCGAACAAGCTCTGGATCGTGCCGAGCGAGATCGGCGACGCGCTCAAGGGCCTCGGCTCCGCGGTCGGCCAGGTGGCCGGCATCGCGCAGCAGGCCGAGGGCAACTGGGAGGCGCCGCAGCTCGACAACGGCGAGGTCCCGGAGCTCGACACCGCCGCCGCGCCGGCCGCCGTCGCCGAAGCCGACAACGCGGTCCGAGAGGCGATCGCCGCCGCCGAATCCGCCGCGGTCAGCACCCGCGGTCAGGCCGCTCCGAGCATGCCGTCGGTCCCGCCGCCGGCGCCGACGAGCCAGCAGCAACCGGCCCAGCAGCAGCCGCCGGCCGCCGAGCCCCCCGCGCCGGAACCGCCACAGCGCTGACCGCACCACGCAAAGCCCGCCCGGAAACCCGGGCGGGCTGTTTGCTTGCAGGCCACTTTGTGCACCAGATCCGTGCCGCCGAGCGCTGCGCGTACGGATCCCATGCACAAGGTCGGGATGTTCAGCGGTCGGGTGTTCAGCGGTCGGACAGTTCGGCAGGCGACGGGTGGGGTGCGTAAAGTCTCTTAGCGATGACATGGTTCGAGGCGGTGTTCGTCCTGCTGGCGGGGATGGGCGCGGGAACGATCAACGCTGTGGTGGGGTCGGGCACGCTGCTCACGTTCCCCGCCCTGCTTGCCATCGGCGTTCCGCCGGTGCTGGCGAACGTCAGCAATACGGTCGGCCTGGCGCCGGGAGCGGCAGCGGGCGCCATCGGGTACCGCCGGGAGCTCGAAGGGCAGCGCGGCCGGATGCTGCGCCTGGTGCCTGCCTCGGTGGTCGGCGGCATCGTCGGGGGAGTGCTGCTGCTCACCACGCCGGACTCCGCGTTCCATGCCGTCGTGCCGGTTTTGATTCTGCTCGGCTGTCTGCTGGTCGCACTCCAGCCGTGGCTTTCGAAGTGGATCAGCGCGCCGTCACATCTGCACCGGGGCGCCTGGTGGGTGATCCCGGCCGTCTTCGCGACCGGTGTCTACGGCGGGTACTTCGGTGCCGCGCAAGGCGTGCTGCTGATGGCGGTCCTCGGTCTCGGCATGGACTCGAACCTGCAGCGGATGAACGGGCTGAAGAACGTGCTGGCGACGGCCGTGAACACAGTTGCCGCGATCTTGTTCGTGATCGTGCACGACATCGACTGGCTGGTCGCGGTGCTGATCGCGGTCGGCTCCACGATCGGCGGCTTCCTCGGCGCCCGCTACGGCCGCCGGCTGCCCCCGATCGCCCTCCGGGCGCTGATTGTCTGCATCGGCGTCGTGGCCATCGTCACCATGGTGTTCTGAGGGAAGGAAAGGAAAGCGGGGGAGGAGTCGGTGTTCTGAGGGGTCAGCGTTGGGTCAGGCCGGCTAGCAAGAGGTCCAGGCCGTAGTCGAACTGCTCGTCTCCGCCCGTCGTGCGGGCCAGCTCCGGCGCCAGCTCCACGACCGACGGGAACTCACGCGCCGACAGCGACTCCATCGAGGCCCGCAACCGCCGCCAGGCCTCGGGATCACGGCGCTCGGCGGCCATCTGGATCTCCCACGAGGTCGACCCGAGCACGTACGTGAACAGCGTCGTGTGGGTCCGCGCCGCCGTCTCCGCGTCGAACCCGGCCGA
>DASSDE010000480.1:0-2530 GCA_035697365.1 Kribbella sp.
CCGGTGGAGATGAACGACGTCTGCGACCGCGCCTGCTGGAACGCCTGCAGGCCGACGATCGCGTACAGCCCGCCCATCGCGATCACGCCGCCACCGCAGAACCACGCGCACTTGCGACGGTCGGCACGCAGCGCCCACAGCATCGCCACACCGACCAGGCCGATCGACAGCTTGGTGCAGCCCGCGACACCGATCAGCAGACCGGCCAGGAACACGTGCCGGCGGAACAGCACCAGCGCGATCACCGCGAACATCACCGCGATCGCGTCGTTGTGCGCACCGGCCAGTACCGCCCAGAGCAGCAGCGGATTCGCCAGGCTGAGCATGATCACGCGCCGCCGGGCCGGCAGGTCCTTGCCGACGAGCTTCATCAGCAACAGCCCGGTGACGACCAGGCTGATCGCGACCGACAACTGCAGCATCCACACCGTGAGCTGTGCAGAGTCGCCGCCGATCACCGAGGACAGCCACTGCACCCAGGTCGCGATCGGCCCGTACACACTGCGCGCGCCCTGCCACGGTCGCTCGGTCGCGGTGATCACCGGGTCGTACCCGAGCCGGATGGTGTCCGCCGGCGAGGCCGTGTACGGGTCGCCGCCGAGCGCCATGATCCGGCCGTACGCCGCGTAGATCAGCACGTCGCCGGACGCCATTGGCGGCACCAGCGTGACGGCCGCCGTCGTACCGATGCCGAGGGCAACCAGTCGGTCGATGCGGGGCGCCCAGCCGTGCGTGAGGGCTTTTGTCGCAAGGTAGACGCCGTACCCGCCGAGCAGGATCGCGACGTAGATCATCACCGACACGAGCCAGTCGTTCGGCGTGGTGTCGAACCAGTACGAGGGGAGCCACGCGTGCCGGTTGGTCAGCGTCAGCACGACCACCGATGGTCCCAGCAGGCCGACCGCGACGATCAGCGCCGTACACGCCAGATAGAGAGCGACAGCGCGGCGACCGTACTTCTGCGCTAGCTGAAGATCAGTACTCATTGAGCTGACTTCCGCGGGAACAGGCTGCGCAGCGACGGTCCACCACCGTCCGCGGGCAGCGCACTGCGTGCGGCCAGCGCGCGCCGGACGTGCAGGTACTGCTTGGCGCGGTGCAGCTGCCCGCGCAGATCGGTCCCGGTGGCGCGGTGGCGTACGTCGATGGGCACCTCGACGATCCGGAAGCCCTTGCGTCCCAGATCGATCGTCAGCGCCGTCTCGACACCGAACCCGGCCGCAAGCGGCAGCGCGGAGTCGAACGCCGCCCGGGTGAGACACCGCTGCCCGGACAACGGCTGCTCGGGCGCCCAGCCGGTCGCCTCCTGGATGCCGGCGCGGGCGAGCCGCACCACGAACCCGTGGCCGCCCGCCTTGGACCCGTCGGCCCGAACCTGCGACGGCAGCGTCCCGACGGTCATGTCAGCGCGACCGGCCTGCACGGGCTCGATCAACGGTCCGGCCCCGGCGGCGGTGTCGGTCAGGTCGGCATCCAGGAACAGCAGATGCCGCGGACGGGCGCCGTCGCGCTCGGCGACAGCCGCCGCGCCGGTCTCCATCGCGGCGGCCTTTCCACGGTTCCGCTCGTGCCGTACGACGACTGCGCCGGCCTGCTCGGCGGCGGCGGACGTGCTGTCCGTGGAACCGTCGTCCACGACCACGACCAGGTCCACGCCGATCAGCTTGTGCACCGCGTCGACCGTCGCCGCGATCCGGTCGGCCTCGTCCTTGGCCGGGATCACGCAGGCGACGGCTCGCTCGAGAGGTTCGGGGGGTTGATCAAGACCGGGCACAGCACCGCAGCCTAGTTCCTCGGCAGCCGATCGACCTCGTCGGCGGTCGCCCGCTGTGGATATCTCCTTCTTTCGTACGACGGTCGGCCGGGTCGCTGTGGATATCGGCCAGGTGGCAGATGTTCGGCCGGCTCCGAAGCAGCAGGATTCAGGTATCGGCAACCACGAACGGAAGAGGTACCCGGAATGACTCGCACAGTGACCGCCAACATCTCGCTCTCGCTCGACGGACGGGTGAACGGAGCAGGCGGCGATTTCGACATGAGCTGGATCGTGCCGCACGCGATCACGGAGGGCGCCCGGGAGCACATGCTCCGGGTCACCGGTCCGGCCACCACCGCCCTGCTCGGGCGGAAGAACTACGAAGGCTTCGGCGGCTTCTGGCCGGCGGTCGCCGACGACGAGACCGCTGCTCCGCAGGACCGCGCGTTCTCCCGCTGGCTGAACGAGACCGACAAGGTGGTGTTCTCCTCGACCCTGACCGAGGCGCCGTGGGCGAACTCCCGGATCGCGGACGGCGAGCCGGCGGACGTGGTGAAGAAGCTCCGCGGTCAGGAAGGCGGCGACATCATCGTGCTGGCCAGCTCGAGTGTGATCCGCGCGCTGCTGGCGGCGGACGAGATCGACCGGCTGAGCATCACGCTCGACCCGGAACTGGTCGGTGGTGGGAGCCGGCTCTTCGAGGACGGACTGCCGGCCACGTCGTGGAAGCTCGCCGACTCGACCCCGACCGAGTCCGGAGCCCTCTGCCTGCTC
>DASSDE010000481.1:0-12706 GCA_035697365.1 Kribbella sp.
GGCGGTGTCGGTCACGGTGACCGCGGCGGTGAAGCTGCCGGCGTTCGGATAGTCACAGGTCGTCGTGGGCGTCGTGATCACGCCGGTCGTCTGCCCGTTGCCGCAGTCGAACGAGTAGCCGGCCAACGGGCGGCCGTCGGCATCGGACGACGTCGACGCGTTCAGTACGACCTGTGCGGGCCGGTAGTCCTGCGTCGGGGTCGCGGTGATGCGTGCCGTCGGCTTCCCGTTCGGCTTCACGACGATCGGTGCGCCGGTCCAGCTGTCGCTGAGCCCTGCCGAGTCCGTGACGGTCGCGCTCGGCGTGAACGTACCGGCGATCGTGTAGTGGCAGACGCCGCTGGACTGATCGAGCACGGTGCCATTGCCACAGGTGATCCGGTACGTCGTCAGCGGAGCACCGAGACCCGCACTGTGGGACGCGTCGATCGTCACATCCAGCGGTGCGAATCCGCCTGCCGGCGTTGCCGTCACCGCGATCGCCGGACCGGTGTACTCGAAGGCCCCGAGATCGGCGAACGTGATCAGCCCGATGCCGGTGTCGGCGACACCCGGGTGGTCGGCCGGAGCCGTACCGTCCCGGTTGACCGCGGTCCATCCGGAGACCGCCGTGTCAGCGGCGTCGATGGCAGGCGAAGTGCTGGTCAGATGCAGGTCCCGGGTGGCCGGCGCCACGAAGCGTGGATCGGCCGACCTGCCATTGGCTTCCTGACCGCTGACGGTCTGGAAGGAAGCGAGCGTCGTGTACGGCTTCGACGCCCACTCGAACAGCGCCCCGCCGGCAGCGGACTGGAACACCAGGTCGCGATCCATCGTGATGCCCGGGCTGGAGGTCTCGTCGACGCGGATCTCGCCGATCGTCCGGGTGCTGCCGACCGCGTTGTCCATCGCCACGTTGTTCCGGCTGGTGGCTCCGCTCGAGCCGCCCTCGAAGTTGATTCCCGCGGTGGCGTTGCCGACGACCGTGTTCGACACGACCACCGATCCCGGTGCGGCGGAGTTGTCGATGCCGTGGTCACCGTTGTCATAGATCACGTTGCGGCGGATCGTCGTGCCGGCCGAGCCGGTGTAGGCCTCGATGCCGGAGTCGTCGTTGCCGTAGGAAAGGTTGCCGTCGACGACTACCTGCTGGGACGCGGACGAGACGTCGATGCCGGTCGCGACGCGGCTGCCGAGTCGCTTGTTCCGGTACGTCGTGACGCCGCTGACCGTGACCCTGGTGCTGCCCTGGACGCTGACGCCGTGGAAGTTGTTGTCGTGGGTGACCGAGGCGCTGAGCGAACTGTCGGTCGAGTTGAAGAACCGGACACCGATCGACAGGTTCGATGCGGCCTGGACGCCGTCCAGCGTGGCGTTGGCCGACGCGTCGACCGTGACCCCCTGCGCACCGGCCTGGGCGATGTCCAGCGTGCTCAGCGCGACGCGCTGGATCCGGTCCAGGTAGACACCGCTCAGGTTGGTCTGGCGGACCGCGAAGCCGGTCACGGTGACGTCACTGACCTGGCGCAGCAGGATGCCGAAGCTCCGCGCACCGGCGGCGACGGTGTGGCCGGCGGCCGGGTTCGTGCCGCCGGTGTCGACGTACAGCATGGCGGTCGGCACGTCGTAGAACCAGGTGCCGGCGGTCGTGGTTGTGGCACTGGTTGCCTTGGCCAACGGCTGCCCGTCCAGGAACACCTGGGTCGGGACTGGCGCGAACGCGTGCTTCCAGGCGGTGGTCGCGGTCGTGCTCCAGCCGGCCGTGTCGGACACGTCGTCGGAACCGACGATCACCGCGGACGGCGAGGTCGCGCGCAGAGTGATCGGTGCACCTGTTTGGCCGCTGGTGGTGAGCTGGACCTGCTCGCGGTACTGCCCTGGGCCGACCAGGATCGTGTCCCCGGCGAGTACCTTCTTCGTCGCCGCCCCGATGCTGCAGAACGGAGTTGTGGTGTCGCCGGGTCCGGTGTCGCTGCAGGACGGGTTGGTCTGCTCGACGGAGTACGTCTGCAGCGTGCGGGTGCTGACGACCTCCTGCGCGGTGGCGGTGTCGGTCATGCCCGCGGTGTCCTGAACGGTCACGGTCACGGCGTAGGTGCCCGCCGCGGCGTACGAGTGGGTCGCCGTCGCTGCGGACTGCGGCCCGACGACGGTGCCGTCGCCGAAGTCGAAGGTGTACGACGCGATCCCTGCTGTGTCGTTGTCGCTGGAGCCACTCGCGTCGGCCGTGACCGGGACCGACGGTGGGAAGCTGACCGTGGTCGGGTCGAGGCTGACCGCGGCATGCGGTGCGTAGTCCGTGACGCCTGCGACGGGCTGGAACTCGAGCGCGCCGCGGTCGGCGTACGTCGGGCTGCCACTGCCGGTGTCCGGAACGATCGGGTCGTCGGCGAGCGGGTTGCCGGCCTGGTCGGCCGCGGCGAATCCGCTCACCCCGGCGTTGGCGGAGTCGACGGCCGGTGAGCCGCCGGTCAGCCGGAAGTCCGCGGAGCCGGCGTCGGCGAAGTCGGGATCCACAGACTGTCCGTGACTCTCCTGACCGGTGGCCGTGGCGAACGCCGTCAGCGTCTTGTAGATGGCGCCGTTGACCTTGGTCGACGAAGCGCTCACGTGGTTGTAGGCCGTGTCGTAGTCCGCGTTCAGACCGGAGTAGGAGCCGGCGTCGACGTACAGGTCGTACTCGGTCGCGGTGGTGCCGTTGTCGACCAGCACGTTGTTGGCCGTCGTCGCGCCGGTCGAGTTGCCCTCGATCGAGATGCCGTCGCGGCGGTTCCCGTAGGCGGTGTTGTTCAGGTAGCGGACACCGGTCGAGGACAGGGTGTCGAATCCGTGGTCACCGTTGCCGTACGAGATGTTCCGGACGACCAGTGCGCGATGGCTGCCGCTGTAGACCTGGAAGCCGCTGTCCTGGTTCTGGTACGCGACGTTCCCGCTCACGGTGTTGTCCGGCGAACTGGTGTCGACGTCGACACCGTTGGCGGTGGCGTTCGGGTTCACCGAGCTGTTCGCGTACGTCGTGTTGCCGGCGATCAGGTTGCCGGTCGACGTGGACAGTCCGATACCGTGCAGACCGTTGTGGTGGCTCGTCGACCCGGTCACGGTCACGCCGCTCGACGCGGACAGCCGGATGCCGGTCGACAGCGAGTTGTCCACCGCGGCGGAGCGGATGCTGATCGAGCTGTTCGGGCAGCTGTCGACCAGTACGCCGTTGCTCGCCGACTGCGACGCGACGACGTGGTCGACGGTGATCGCGGACGACGCCAGCAGCCGGACGCCGGCCAGGTTCGCCCGGTCCAGCTCGAGGTTGCTGATGACCACGTTCTGCTTGCTGCTGGTGGTGACACCGAACGATTGCGCACCGGCCTCGACCTGATGCCCGTCACCGGGGTTGGTGCCGCCGCTGTCGACGTACAGGACCTTGGCGGTCGCGTCGTAGAACCAGCTGTTCGGTGTGGTCGTGGTGGCCGACGACGCGGCCGCCAGCCGGTTGCCGTCGAGGAAGACCTGACGCGGCACCGACGGCGGCGCGTACGGGGTGCTCCACGCGGACGTACTCGTCGCGGTCCAGAGCGCGGCACCGGTCAGCGAACGGGTGCCGAGCACGATCACACCCGGCGCGTCACCGGTGACCGTGATCGGGTCGGCTGCGGTCCCGGAGGCGTTCACCGTGACCTGCTCACGATAGGTGCCAGGGGCAACGTGAACGGTGTCGCCGGGGTTGATGGCCTTCTTGGTGCCCTGGCCGATCGTGCAGAACGGCGCGGCCTGGGTTCCGGCGCCGGTGTCGCTGCAGGCGACGGTGTTGCTGACCCAGTAGCCGGTGCCGGCGGCGGCCGCCGGGCTGCTGGTGACGACCATCAGCAGCGGAGCGGCCATGATCATGACCGTCCAGGCCGCCAGGCCGCGTAGCCGCTTGTTCATGATCTCTCCCGCTGGTCGGAACATCAGTGCAGAACCGCGATCGGGCGCATCCGCGCGACCGGCGTTACCAGGCCGTTGCGGACGAGGACGTCGAGGGCGGCGTTCACGCCGCGGTCGTCGAAGTGATGGGCGACGGTCGGTGCGCCGTCGTCGTAGCGATAGCGACGGGTCGTCCGCTTCAGCGGGTCGTCACCGGAGATGCCGCGCGCGACCAGGTCGGAGACCACGGTGCCGGCGCCGTGGCAGGCCGAGTACAGGCTGGTGGCCGCCCGGTCGCCGGCCACCGCGAGGTAGCTGGAGGTCCGGTGCGTGCCGGGCAGCAGCACCGCCTGCCCGGTGCCGGCGAACGTCGTACCGGGCGTCATCATCGAGGCTGGGAAGGCACGGCACGAGTTGTGCCGGTGTACGACACCGGTCCGCTCGCCGACCGGCTCCTCGTAGATGCTGTTGTGCGGCGAGTCCACGACCAGTCGTCCGGTGGCGCCACCGAAGGTGTCGGCGGCGATCCGGCGCAGCGCGGCATACGTCGCGGTCCGGAAGGCGAACCCGTAGTTCATCGCGGCAGCGGTCGCCAGCATCAGCCGTTGACCTTCGTCACTGGCCAGCGAGAGCGGCGTGCACCCGGCGGTGAAGTACAGGCCGAGTCGGGCCTTGAGCTGGGCGAACGAGCGCGCGGAGCGCAGGTGGAACCACGGTTTCAGGGCCGCGTTCACCGCCTTGATCTGGGCCGGGTAGTCCTTGCGCCGGAAGAACAGCCGGCCGATCTCACCGGTGAACACTCCGCCGCCGCCGTGGTACTGGATCGTCAGCTGGCCCGCGGTGACGCCGAGCTTGCCGGCCCGCTCCGGATCGAGAATCTCCTCGACCCGCTGGAGTTCGACAAAGTGATTGGATGGCCCAACGGTGCCGAACCGGTAGCGGGCGAGCTGGAAGGCGAGCGCCGGCAGTTCGGAGTGCAGCCGGTCGATCCCGCCGTACCGCTCCAGGTCGATCCGGCCCCCCTCCTCGATCCGTTCGAGATCCTCGGCCGGTGCGCCCCAGCGGTCCACGCTGAACTCGGAGCCGTCCCGGACTGCCTTGACGACCTCCTTGCGGCTCACCTCGGCGGTGCCGCGGGTCGGGTACGGATACCGTTCGCGCACCGCCCGCATGAAGGTGTCGACCGCCTTGTCGTCCGGCACCTCGGAGTCGACGGCGATCAAGGCCATGCCGCAGTTCACCGACGAGCTGGTGAGATCCGGCCGGATCGTGCCGTTGGTGGCGACCGCGACGCTCGACGGGAGCTCCATCTTGGACTTGTGGTGGAAGTCCGGCAGGACGACGGGTGGAGCGGCCAGGTCCGCGCCCTCGACGCGATGCCCGAGCGCGGAGATCGTTGCCCGGTCTGCGGGGAGCAGCGTGGTGTCATCGAAGACCGTCGGGGGGTTGACGGTTCCGTCGAGGACGCGGACGTCCAGTGGTGGCCGAGCCTCAGTGGTCATGCTTGTACTCGCAGTCGTCGAGGAGTTGATGATCAGAAGTCGTCCGGGTACGGCGCGCCGGCCGAGACCAGGCCCGGTGACGGGGTGTACTCGGGGACGAGCCGGCGCAGGTGCCTGAAGACTTCGTCCGGACGGTTGTGCCCGGCAGCGTCGTACAGTTCGCGCAGCCCCGCGCGGAAGCCCGCCGCCGCACGCGGCGGCCGGGTCATCGAGATCCGCGGATGGTCGGTCGGCAGGGCCTCCTCGCCGGCGCCGAACAGTTCCTCGTGGAGCTTCTCGCCGGGCCGCAGGCCGGTGTACTTGAAATCGACGTCGCGGACGTTCAGCAGGTTCGCGAAGTTCTGGACCAGGTCGACGATCCGGACCGGCTCGCCCATGTCGAGCACGTACGTCGCAGAGCTGTGGGACATCCGGACGGCCTCCAGGACCAGTCCGACGGCCTCCTCGATGGTCATGAAGAACCGGCTGACGTCGGGGTGCGTGATCGTCACCGGCGAGCCGCTCGCCAACTGGTCGCGGACCACGTGCAGCAGGGAACCGCGGCTGCCCAGCACGTTGCCGAACCGCACCGCCGTCAGCACCGTGGAGGTGGACTGCTGCGAGTCCACGACCAGCTCGGCCAGCCGCTTCGTTGCCCCGAGCACCGATGTGGGATTGGCGGCCTTGTCGGTCGAGATCAGGACGAACCGTTCGACGTCGTGGGCGACCGCGGCCTCGACCAGGTTCTGGGTGCCGCGGACGTTCGACTTCACGCCCTCGCACGGATGTCGTTCCAGGACCGGCAGGTGCTTGAGCGCCGCGGCGTGGAACACGATCTGCGGCCGGTGGTCGCGGAACAGCTGGAAGATCCGCTCGGCGTCACGGATGTCGGCGACCACGGTGTTCTCGGTGTCCAGCAGCGCCTCGCCCCAGAGTTCGAGCTGGGTGCGATGCAGGTTCGACTCGTCGTGGTCCAGCATCACGAGCTGCTCGGGACCGAACCCGTACACCTGCCGGCACAGCTCGCTGCCGATCGATCCGCCGGCGCCGGTCACGAGGACGCGCTTGCCGGCGACGGCGGCCCGGGCGTTGCGGCTGACGACATGCATCTCGGGCCGTCCGATCAGCGGCCCGACCTGCAGGGCCCGCATGTCGGTCCCGGCGATCTGCCGCTGCAGCGCGGACAGGAACGGGGGCAGGTGCAGTACGGTCGCGCCCAGGGTGGCGGCGCGCAGTCCGAGCTCCCGCACCTCGTGCGACGGCATCGACGGGATGGCGACCACGACCACATCGACGCGGTGCTGCTCGAGGACGCCCTCCAGGTCGGCCAGCGTGCCGAGGACCCGTCGTCCGCCGTATCTGCGGCCCTGCTTGGCCGGGGCGTCGTCCAGAAAACCGACCGGCTCCAGCCCGAACGAGCTGACCCGGTGCAGGTCGCGAGCCAGCGCGATGCCGGCCTCACCGGCTCCGACGACGATGGTCCGCAGCAGGCTCTTGTCGCTGTCGTGCAGCAGCACAGGCTGGCTCATTCTGTTCCCTTTCCGGTGATGCCCTGGTGAGCGATGTCAGTGAGTGCCGCGCAGACGGCGTGGACCTGGACGTCGGTCAGTCGGGGGTAGATCGGCAGGGAGAGCAGTTGGTCGAACAACGTGTCCGCCCCGGGCAGCCCGACCGACGGGATCAGCGCCGCCTGGCTGAAGTACGCGAGCCGATGCACCGGGATGAAGTGCACCGACGTACCGATCGCGCGCTCGGAAAGCTCGGCGATGACCTCGTCCCGCTCGATCCCACCGGTCAGTTGCAGCCGGACCGGATACAGGTGCCAGGCGTGCTTGCCGTCCCGGGCGGCCGGGCGATGGGGGAGCCGGATGCCGGGCAGGCCCGCGAGCTGTTCGTCGTACCGGGCGGCGATCTGCGCGCGCCGGCGCTGCCAGGACGGCAGGTGCGCCAACTGGGCGCGGCCCATCGCGGCCTGGATGTCGGTCATGTTCGCCTTGATGCCGGCGTCGGCGACGTTGTAGCGCCAGCTGCCGCCGGGCAGATAGCGACGCCAGGCGTCCGCGGTCATGCCGTGCAAACGGGCCCTGCGCAACCACTCGGCCCGCGTCGGGTCGTCGGTGGTGATCAGGCCGCCCTCGCCGAGCGGCAGGTTCTTCGTTGCGTAGAAGCTGAAGCACGTCGCCGCACAGCCCGATCCGATCGGGGTGCCGCCTGAGTACGTGCCGACGGCGTGTGCGGCATCGACGACCACGCGATCGAGCGGCAGCCCGGCGGCCTCGGCGAGCGCCGGTACGTCGGCGACGTCGCCGGCCCAGTGCACGACCGTCAGCGCCGCGGGCCGGCCGAACTCGCGCACGGCGGTTCGTACGGTGGCCGGCGTCGGCATGCCCGTCTTCGGATCGACGTCGACGAGGACAGGCTGGTGCCCGGCATGAATGATCGCCTGGACAGCGCCGCAGAACGTCAGCGTCGAGCTCAGGACCAGCGAGCCGTGCGGCAGTTCGAGCGAACGGAGTGCGAGCTCGATGCCGTGCGTACACGAAGAAACGCCGACGCCGTACTGCGCGCCGACGAAGCTCGCGAACTCGGCCTCGAACGTCGCGACTTCGCGGCCGGTGGTCACCCAGCCCGACTGCAGGACGCGCAGCGCGGCGGCCTGTGCTTCCGCGGTGATGTGACAGTCCGCGAACGGTACGGCGATGTCGTCGGCTCGTGCAGCGCGCGGCACAGCATTGATTCGGGTCGTCATCCCGATGCCCCCCTCAGAGCCCCGTGATTTCCCTCGACGCTACGGGCCGTGATCGCGGCCCGCGCCCGACGACGGGACGAGAACTCCTACGTCAAGAAGATGATTCGGGCCCGCGCGCGATTACGGACGCCGTGGTCTCGTCGATCCCGCGGACGCCGTGCAGGCGGGCGAAGGCGACCAGTGCGAGCGTCGAGTGCTGGTCGGTGCGGCGCAGCAGGCTCTGGATGTGCGTCCGTACGGTGTTCGTGGACACGAACAGCTGGGCGGCGACCTCGGCGCGGTTCATCCCGGAGACCAGGCAGCGCAGGACATCGAGCTCGCGCGGCGTGAGCTGATCGAGGAAGCTCGCTGCGGCGCGCTGCCGGTGCAGGTCGTGCAGGAGATGCCCGAGAACCGGTTGCAGCATCGCGGGCGCGAGGTACAGGTGGCCGTCGAGAACCTGCCACACCGCGGCCACCAGATCGGGTAGCCGAGTCGTCTTGGTCAGCCAGCCGCGAGCCCCTGCTTCGAGGGCCTGAACGACGAGTCGGGGATCGGTGCTGCCGGACAGCACGATCGCGTACGGCGCGTCGGGCACCACCGCCAGCTCCGCGACCAGGTCGTAGCCCGACTCCTCCGCAAGCGCGAGGTCCACCAGCACGAGATCCGGCCGGTCGGCGCCGATCAGCGTCCGGGCAGCGGCGAGCGTCGAGGCAGTGTCGACGCGATCGATTCCCGGCTCAGCGGCGAGCAGGCCGGCGAGGGCTTCGGCGAAGACCCGATGATCGTCGACGAGCAGCAGCGCGACGCCGTTGTTCACCGGTGCCGGCCCTCGACGAGGTCCCGGACGTCGACCAGTCCGGCAGCGGCGGCGGCGCGGGCGATCTTCCCGCGGTCATGGACACCGAGCTTGCGCAGCACCTGCTGAACGTGCGTACGGACCGTGTGCCTGCTGACTCCGAGATCGATGGCCATCTGCTCGGTGGACAGACCCCGTACGACGAGGCGTAGGACCTCGAGCTCCCTGCTGGTGAGTGGATCGACGGCCTCCGGTCTGCGCCGATCCGGGACCGGCCGGCCTTCGGCGACTCGCTCGCCGCGGGAGATCTTGCCGACCGCCTCCGACACGGCGCCCAGGCTGCACGACTTGCTGACCACACCGGCCACCGTGCCCGCGTCGTAGGCGTCCCAGGCAGCCTGGTCCTGCGGCTCGACGAGCAGCACAACAGCTGTTGCCGGACAGATCCGGTGGAGCGTCTCGGCCGCTCCCGTCGGAGCGTCGATCACGCACAGGTCGGGACCGAACAGCCGTGCTGCGGCGAAGAGTTCCCGTGGATCGTCGGTGGTGATCATGACGTCATGCCCCTGTGCGTCGAGGGCGGCGGCGAAGACCGACGCGAACAGCCACTGCTGCACGCAGATCGCCAACCTCATGCCGACCTCATCGCGCGATGCCCGGTGCCGAAGCAGAGCCGGACCGTGGTGCCGGTCGCCGGCGCGCTGATGATCTCGAGCCGCCCGTCGCAGGCGCGTGCGGCAGCGGCCACGACGGACAGGCCCTGTCCGGTTCCGGACGCGACGGCGCCGAAGCCCGGTCCGTCGTCGGACACCTCGACGTACGCCTCGCTGTCGCTCGCGTCGACGCGGAGCTGCACCTGTCCCGAACCGCCGGCTGCCCGGCACGCGTTGTCGAGCAGGTTCCCGATCGCCCGCCGCAGCAGCGCCTTGGGCCCAAACACCACCACGCGGGCGGCCCGCTCGAAGATGACCGGGGCGCGATAGGTCACCCGGACCAGTTCGGCACACTCGCCGGCGAGCTGGGTCAGGTTGACGCCGCCGATCCGCGGCGCCGGCTCCTGCTCGACGTCCAGCAACTCGGCGATGGCCGAGAGCTGTTGATGGATCAGGCTCAGCCGCCCGAGCCCGGTGTCGGTGTCGTCGGCCGGCTGCTCGGACAGGATCAGGCCGGCAGCGACGTACTGTCGCAGATCGTGGCACAGACGCGAAAGCTGTTGCGATCCGCCGGCCTGTTCACCCGTGGCCGGCGACGTATCGGCAACGCTCATCGGTGACCCCCCTCAAGGTCCCCACCGAGCCGGGCCGCCCACCGCGGTCCCACGTGCGCCAAGCCCCTCGACGACCACGGACGGTCACCCCGTCCCGGCCTCCCGGTTCGAGCCCCCCAGGCCCACGCGTCTCGGTCTCAGGGGACCAGTAGAGGCCGCCACCAGGCAAAAGAGGCAGGGGTGCATCCCAGACGTCATGATTCGGTCATTTTCACGTCATCTTCTGTTCAACTGGATCAGCATCGGTGTCGTGACTGACCGTCATCAGGGCTGGTACTCGTAGGCTCCCAGATCGTCGTACCGGCGGGGGCCTTCGGCGAACGTGTCGGCGGCCGCCGGATCGTCGACACGCGCATTCCCGTCCAGGTCCGTCGACTGTTCACCGGACGCTCCCGAGTCGCCCCGGTCGATGGCCGCCGAGCCCGCCGCGAGCCGCAGGTTCCAGGACGCGGCCGCCACGAACCGCGGGTCGGCCTGCACCCCGTGTGCTTCCTGATGCGTCGCCGCCTGCATCGCGGCGAGCGAGGTGTACGTGGTGCCGAACGCGTACATCTTGCCGCTCCTGGTCAGCCAGACGAGGTTGTGGTCCACGGTCGTCGACGACGGAGCCGAGTCCCAGATGCCGATGTTGCCGGCCCGCCGCGAACACGAGATGCCCTTGTACGCCGGGTAGACGGCATTGTCGACCGCCACGTTGTTCAGCACCTGGTAGTTGCCGGAGGTGCCCTCGACGTTGATGCCGGTCGTGCAGTTGCGGTAGACGGTGTTGCCGATCAACCGGCCGCCGGTGACGTTCAGGTCGTCGATGCCGTGATCGCCGTTGTTGTAGGTGACGTTCAGGGCCGCGAGGTTGTTGTTGCCACCGGTGTAGAACTGGATGCCCGAGTCCTCGTTGTCGTGGGTGATGTTGCGCAGCACGGTGTTGCCGGGGCTGATCACGTTGATCCCGTTGGCGTTGCGGCGGAAGCCTTCGGCGTTGAAGGCGGCCGAGTTCCCGGTTACCAGGATCCCGGTGGATCCCGACGTGAGCAGGATGCCGGTGCCGAAGTTGTCGTGCACATTGTTGCCGCTGACAACCGATGTGGTGGAGCCGCGGACGCTGATTCCGTACGCCGTCTTGCCCGACACCGGCTGGCCTGCGCCGCTCACGGTGTTGTCGCTGATCGTGATGTCGTGGCTGCCGGACACGTAGACGCCGTCGTACCGGGTGCCGGTGAAGGTCAGGTCGGACAGCGTGATGTACGCGCGTGACGAGATGTTCGCGCCGTAGCTCGCCGGCGCGAGAATCCCGTGCCGGCCCGGCCAGTTGGTGATCGTGATCGGCGCGCCCGACGTACCGGAGACCGTGGGTTTGATGGTCTCGCTGTAGGTTCCGTTGCCGATGTACAGCGTGGCGCCGGCGGTGAGCTTGCTGACGCCCTTGACGACGGTGCAGTACGGCGTGGTCGCCGTACCGGGGCCGGAGTCGGAGCAGCCGCTTGCGGTCTTGTCGACGTACAGCGCCGTCGTCGCCGCTCGCGCAACCAGCGGACAGGTCACTGCGGCAGCGGAGAGCACCATGATGCCCGCCGCCCTGCTCGGGAGCTTCATCTGTTCAGCGTGGCGCTGTGACGTCCCGGTCGCATCGCGCAATCGGCGTAAGCCGCTGTGGCGCAGACATGAGAACGGGCTGCGTACGCCGGATGCCGGCCGATCGTGGAGTGCGGTCGCGACGAGGGGGTGTCGTCGACCGCCATCGACGCAGCGCCCGGCGCGTGTGGGGCGCATCCGGGCCAGTTGTCGACGTACGCAGCGGGTTCCCCCTTGCAGGGTGGCGCTCCGCGGTCACAGACGGCAAGAAAGATGACGCCGCCGTCATCGACTGGTCAGCTGGGCGGGCAGTTCCAGGACGAACACGGCACCACCGGCCGGATCGTTGCCTGCGGTCAGCGTGCCGTCGTGGGCGATCGCAGTCGACCGGGCCACGGACAGTCCGAGACCGGTACCCATTGCGCCGTACGGGGGCTTGCGATGCCAGAACCGGTCGAAGACATGAGGCATGTCCTCGGGTTCGATGCCGGGACCGGAGTCACGTACCTCGACGGTGCAGCGGTCACCGCGGCGGGAACAGCGCAGGCTGACCACCCCGCCTGGCGGTGTGAACTTGACGGCGTTCTCGACCAGCGCGTCGAGCGTCATCTCGATCCATTCGGGGTCCGCCGTGATCGAGCCGGTCGGCTGCGTGTCGACGTGCCAGATCCGGTCCGAGCTCGCCGACCAGTTGGCCGCGAGCTCGCCGACGAGCGCGCTCAGATCGGTCGGCTGTTTGGACAGCGCACCGCCCGAGTCGAGCCGGGCCACGGCCAGCAGCCGGTTGGACAGCGCGGACATCCGGTCGAGTTGCAGCATCGCGACCGAGAGGTCCGTGCGCACCTCGTCGTCCAGTTGCTCGCCCGCAACGAGTTCCAGATGGCCGCGGGCGATCGTCACCGGCGTACGGATCGCATGGGAGGCGTCCCGGAAGAACTCGCGTTCCCGATCGACCGCGTCGAGCTGCCGGCCGGCGATCTCCT
>DASSDE010000482.1:0-4874 GCA_035697365.1 Kribbella sp.
GATGCTGCGCGGCCGGTCGGTGCGGATCGACTCGCCGGGCATCACGGCGTACGCAGACGGTGAGCCGCTCGGGCTGCTGCCGGTCGACATCGGCATCGCGCCGGGCGCCCTGACCGTCTTCCACTGAGACGAAATCTTGAGTTCCTGGGTGTTTCCTCGCTGCCCGAGGTCTGATAGGAAAGCTTCCTAACAGTTTATTCCTCGGACGCCCCTCGGAGGACCTCATGGAGAACCGCCCCACCCGCCGGACCGCGCTGCTGCTCGGTCTGTCCCTGGCTGCCGTCCCGGCGGCCGGGTTCGCTGCCTCCCGCTACGCGTCGCCGGCCGCTGCCGCGGTCGGTGCTGTTACGGCGACCGGCCTCGACGATCCCGCGAAGAAGGAGATCGCGATGCAGATCGTCTGCAGTGCCGAGAACTCGTCGCTGAACTGGAAGGCGCAGTACAAGTACATCGAGGACATCGGCGACGGTCGCGGCTACACCGCGGGCATCATCGGGTTCTGCTCCGGGACCGGTGACATGCTCGAGCTGGTCGAGCTGTACGCCGACCGGAAGCCGGGCAACGTACTGGAGAAGTACCTGTCGGCTCTGCGGGACGTGGACGGCAGCGACTCGCACGACGGCCTCGACCCGAACTACACCAGGGACTGGAGGACCGCGGCCGGCGACTCCGTGTTCCAGCAATGCCAGAACGACGAGCGTGATCGGGTGTACTTCAATCCGGCGGTGGCGCAGGGCAAGTCGGACGGTGTCCGTACGCTCGGCCAGTTCTGCTACTACGACGCGATCGTCATGCACGGTCCCGGAAGCGACTCGACCAGCTTCGGCGGCATCCGTAAGCGGGCGTTGGGCAACGCGAAGCCGCCGTCACAGGGAGGGAACGAGACCACGTGGCTGAACGCGTTCCTGGATGCACGCGTGTGGGCGATGAAGCAGGAAGAGGCGCACAGCGACACCAGTCGGGTCGACACCGCGCAGCGGGTCTTCCTCCGCAACGGCAACTTCAACCTTGACACCCCGCTGGACTGGAAGGTCTACGGCGACCCGTACCACATCAGCTAGCCGCCGGACCGCAGCCGGGTTCTCACCAGGGAAGAGGGCCCGGCTGCGTCATGCCGTCAGCTGTCTGTGGTTGATGAGTGGTGGCGGTTCGTGCGCGGATCGAGCTCGGCGCGCTGTCTGAGCATCGACAGGTTGGTGCCGAGCTGCTCGAGGACTGCGGGCGGCAGCACCGATCCGATCCAGATCTGCAGCTCGGCTTCGACCGTCGGCGTGGCGGCGGTCAGGATGTCGGCGCCTGCGGGGGTGAGTTCGAGGAGCGACGAGCGGCGGTCGGACGGGTTCGCGGTACGGCGGATGCGGCCTGCGGACTCGAGCCGGTCGACCGCCTTGCTCGTCGCGCCGACGGTGATCGCCAGCTCGCGCGCCAGGTCGAAGACCCGGCTGGTGCCGTGCGCGGAGATGAAGCGCAGGAACTCGAACTGTCCGAGCGGAAGCTCGTGCTCGGCCTTCAGTCGGGCGTCCAGCGCGTTGTACAACCGCGTTTCCAGCCGGACCAGGTCCGTGAACAATGCTGTGAGATCAGTCACGGAATTAGATTCCTAAGAATGTAGTTGGAGAGAACTATATTCCTCGGAATCTATCACTGGGAGTCAGGCGATGAGCGTTGCACAACGTGAAGCAGCCCGCGGCATGATGCAGAAGGCGGAGGTCGGGCGGACCCCGGAGGAGCAGCGGGCCGGGTTCGACGAGCTGTTCGCCGGTCGCCCCCTTGGGGACGACGTCGAACTGGTCGAGCGCACGCTCGGCGGAGTGCCGGCCCTGGAGGTCCGCGTCGACACGGCCGACGCCGACGGAGTCATCCTCTACCTGCACGGCGGTTCGTACGTCCTCGGCTCCGCGCGGACCGGCGCCAACCTGGCCGCGCCGTTGTCGCGTCGCAGTGGCGTACCGGCGATCTCGCTGGACTACCGCCTCGCGCCTGAGCACCCCTTCCCGGCCGGCGTCGACGACGCGCTGGCGGCGTACCGCGAGCTGGTCGAACGTGGTCAGAACGTCGTCATCGCAGGCGATTCCGCCGGTGGGGGTCTGGCGCTGGCGACGCTGGTCGCGGCGCGGGCCGAAGGGCTGGCCCAGCCGGCGGGCGTGGTGCTCCTGTCGCCGTGGACCGATGTCTCGCTCAAGAGCCCGAGCATGGACAGCCGTGACGAGGACGACCCGCTGTTCAGCCGGGCCAACATGGCCGAGTCAGCCGAGCTCTATCTGAACGGCGCCGATCCGGCGAACGAGCTGGCCAGCCCGGTCTTCGCCGACCTGAGAGGACTGCCGCCGCTGCTCGTCCAGGTCGGTACGGCGGAGATCCTGCTGGACGACTCGCTCCGCCTGGTCGCCCGGGCCGCGGAGCAGGACGTGGACGTCAGCCTCGACGTGATCGCGGGCGCGCCGCACGTGTTCCAGTACTTCGCCGGGTTCCTGTCCGAGGCCGACGAGGCCCTCGACCGCGCCGCGACCTTCGTCAAGAACCGGCTCCAGGACAAATCTGTAGGTGCTGTCGCATAGATTGGGGTCCATGAGCACTCCGTCCGAGAAGTACGCCGTTTTCCGCTCGGACCAGGAGCATCCTGCGGTGCAGGAGTTCCGCGCGCTCTACGACTTCACGCTGGACGACTTCCAGTTGCGCGCCTGCGCCGCCCTCGAGGACGGGCACCAGGTGCTGGTCGCCGCGCCGACCGGATCCGGCAAGACGCTGGTCGGGGAGTTCGCCGTGCACCTGGCGCTGGAGCGCGGGCAGAAGTGCTTCTACACCACCCCGATCAAGGCCCTCAGCAACCAGAAGTACGGCGACCTGGTGAGCAGGTACGGCGCGGACAAGGTCGGCCTGCTCACCGGCGACAACTCGGTGAACTCCGAGGCTCCGATCGTGGTGATGACCACCGAGGTCCTGCGGAACATGCTGTACGCGGGATCGCGGACGCTGCTCGGCCTTTCGTACGTCGTGATGGACGAGGTGCACTACCTGGCCGACCGGTCCCGCGGCGCCGTCTGGGAAGAGGTCCTGATCCACCTGCCGGACTCGGTGTCCGTGGTGTCGCTGTCGGCCACCGTGAGCAACGCGGAGGAGTTCGGCGACTGGCTGGAGACGGTCCGCGGCAACACCGTCGTCGTCCTGGAGGAGAAGCGGCCGGTCCCGCTGTTCCAGCACGTGATGGTGGGCAAGCGGCTGCACGACCTGTTCGCCGGCGAGGCGCCGACCGCCCGGGTCGCCGCACCCGGCAAGCCCGGCAGGTCCGGCAACCCGGCGAAGGCGAACGAATCGGTCAAGGCCGATGTGAAGGACCTGGTCAACCCGCAGTTGGTGCGGATCGCGCGCGACGACAACCGGATCTTCCGGGACGACTCGCGCAAGCCGCGCCGGCGCCGCGACCTGCCGAGGAACCGGCCGGCGAAGTCCCACTTCACGCCGTACCGCTCGGATGTGGTGGAGGAGCTGGACGCGGGCGCGCTGCTGCCGGCGATCTACTTCATCTTCTCCCGCAAGGGTTGTGAGGACGCGGTCGTGCAGTGCCTGCGGTCCGGGCTGCGGCTGACCAAGCCGTCCGAGCGCGACGAGATCAAGCGCGTCGTGGCCGAGCGCACGGCCGACCTCCCGGACGAGGACCTCGGCGTGCTCGGGTACCACGACTTCGCCGAGGCGCTGAGCCGGGGCATCGCGGCGCACCACGCCGGCATGCTCGCGGCGTTCAAGGAGGTCGTCGAGGAGCTGTTCGAGCGCGGTCTGATCAAGGTCGTGTTCGCCACCGAGACGCTTGCCTTGGGCATCAACATGCCGGCCCGCACGGTCGTCCTGGAGAAGCTGTCCAAGTGGAACGGTGAGGCGCACGTCGACATCACCCCGGGGGAGTACACGCAGCTCACCGGGCGCGCCGGGCGGCGCGGGATCGACGTCGAGGGGCATGCGGTCGTGCTCTGGCAGCCGGGGTTCGACCCGCGCGAGGTCGCCGGCCTGGCCAGCACCCGTACCTATCCGTTGCGGTCGTCGTTCTCCCCGTCGTACAACATGGCCGTCAACCTGGTGCGTCAGGTCGGGCGGACGCGGGCGCGGGACATGCTCGAGCTGTCGTTCGCGCAGTTCCAGTCCGACCAGGCCGTGGTCGGGCTGGCGCGGCAGGTGCAGCGCAACACCGAGGCCCTGGAGGGGTACAAGGAATCGATCGACTGCCACCTCGGAGACTTTCTCGAGTACGCGGCCCTGCGCCGCCGGATCGGCGATCGTGAAGCCTCCGGGTCGAAGCGCCGCAAGCTGGACCGCCGGGTCGAGGCGCAGGAGTCGATCGAGAAGCTGAAGACCGGCGACATCATCCGGATCCCGGCCGGCCGCAGCGCGGGCTGGGCGCTGGTGCTCGACCCGGGCATGCGGTCCGAGCGGGAGGGACCGCGGCCGACCGTGCTCACCCTGGACCGCCAGGTGCGGAAGCTGTCGATGGTGGACTTCCCGACCCCGGTCGAGGCGATCGGCGTGCTGCGGATCCCGCGGAAGTTCAACCCGCGCAACCCGCAGCAGCGTCGCGAGCTGGCCCAGGTGCTGCGGAACCGGACCGACCTGCTCGGCGAGGACGGGCCGCCGTCGTCGCGGCACCGCGACGTGATCTCGCACGCCGACGACCCGGAGCTGCAGGAGATGCGGGCGCAGCTGCGAGCGCACCCGTGCCACGGCTGCTCGGACCGCGAGGACCACGCCCGCTGGGCGGAGCGCTACTTCCGGCTGGACCGGGAGAACCGCGACGTCCAGCGCAAGATCGAGCAGCGGACGAACACCATCGCCCGCCAGTTCGACCGGGTCTGCCAGGTGCTGGACGCGCTGCACTACCTCGACGG
>DASSDE010000483.1:0-4636 GCA_035697365.1 Kribbella sp.
ATCGCGCCGCTCACGGTGCCGCTGCTGAGTCCGGTGAAGAGTAGGGCGGCGTCGATGTCGTGGACCGCGAGATCGTTGAGCAGGCCGCCGTACCGCTCGCGCTCGAAGAACCAGGCCGGGCGCGTCGGGCGGTTGAGCTTGTGCGGTCCGGACGACGTGACGCCGTGGATCGTGCCGAGCCGGTCGGCGATCTCATGTGCCGCGAGTGTGACGGGGTAGTAGCGCTTCTCCAGAAGCAGCGTGACGTGCCGCCGGGTACGGTGCGCGGCCTCGGCAATCGCGTCGAGCTCCTCGAGAGTGGTGCAGAGCGGCTTGTCGGCGATCACGTGACTGCCCGCGTTCAATGCGTCGACGACCACCCGGCCACGGTCGCCGTAGATCCCGGCGACCATCACCACGTCCGGCTCGACCTCGCGGAGCAGCTCCTGGTGGTCGGTGAAGACCTTCGCGTCGTACGGCCCTGCCCAGCGCTCGGCCGTCTCGCGGGACGGGTCGGCGACCGCCACCAGTTCGTACTCACTCGACCGGTCGACCTCCGCGGTCGCGTAGGCCACGTGCGGGTGAGCGGCGCCGGCGATGGCGATGCGGGTCATAGCGGTGAGTCCACCATGCAACCGGTTGCATTGCAACCGTCCGTTCGGTGCGAATCAGCGAACGACCTCGAAGCGGAAGCTGAGGTTCTCGGCTGTGCGGACGACGAGTTTGGTGGGGTTGACGCCAGGGCTGTCGTAGAAGCGGGTCCCCTCGCCGAGGAGCACCGGCACGATGTGCAGGACGATCTCGTCGACCAGTCCGGCCTCCAATGCGAGCCGGGGCACGGCGCCACCGGTGACGACCAGGTCCTTGTTGCCGGCCGCCTCCAGTCCGTTCGCCACCACGTCGCGGATGTCGCCGGAGACGTACGTGAACTCGGGCACCGGGTTGGTGGCCGGGTCCTTGTGCGTGTAGATCAGGATCGGGCCCTGCCAGGATCCGCCGTACGGTCGGTTCTCGGCCATCACCTCGACCAGCCTGCCGCCGCAGAGGAACGCACCGCAGGTCGCGATCACCTCGGCGCCCAGGCCGGAGGGCCCGCCGTCCGCGAGGGACATCCAGCCGACCTTGTCGTCGCGGTCGGCGATGAATCCGTCGAGGGACATCGTCATGTGCCAGATCACTGTGCCGGTCATGTCCACCAGCCTGGCCCCGAGTCGATCCATCGGTCCAATGCCAATCTGCGGACGGATGCATAGATACCATCGATACATGCTCGATCTCGTCCGGCTGCGGGTGCTCGCCGCGGTCGCCGCGCACGGTTCGGTCACCGCGGCGGCCCAGGCGCTGCACTACACGCAGCCCACCGTCAGTCATCACCTCGCCCGGCTCGAGGCCGCGACCGGCGCGAGGCTGGTCCGGAAGGCCGGCCGCGGCATCCGGCTCACTCCCGAGGGCAAGGTGCTCGCGGCTCGCGCCGCGGAGATCGTCGGCCGCGTCGACGCCGCGGATGCCGAGCTGGCCGCGCTCGTCGGGCTGCGCGCCGGCCGGGTCCGGGTCGGCGCCTTCGCCTCCGCCCTCAGCGAGCTCGTCCCGCCCGCGGCCGCCGAGCTCCGCCGCGAGCATCCGAACCTCGGGCTGGAGCTCGTCGACCTGCACCCGCGGGTCGCCGTCCAGCAGGTGCGCGACGGTGAGCTCGACCTCGCGATCATCTTCCGGTACGACGACGAGCAGCCGGCCGACGGCATCCGGTACGTGCATCTGCGCGACGACCCGATCCACCTGCTCAGCCGCCGTACCGGAGAGACGCTCGCGGACCACCGGGACTCGGATTGGATCGCGGGCTGTGTGAACTGCCGGCGCGAGCTGCTCGGGCACTGTGCGGCGGCCGGATTCACGCCGCGGATCGCGTTCACCAGCGACGACGTCATCGTCAAGCAGGCCTTCGTCCAGGCCGGTCTGGGCGTCACGACCTCGCCCGGCCTGGCGCTCCGCTCGCACCTCGCCGAGGGTGTCCGCTCGACCGAGCTACCGATCGTCCGCCGCATCCTGCTGGCAACCTACGGCGAACCTCCCGACCCACCGGCCACGTCAGCCTTCATTCAAGCGCTAATGCGAGTAACACTGAGGTAGGAGCCGTCGGACTCCGGTTGGAGGACCGGGTGATGGGGCACTGGGTGAGCATGGTGGACGTCGGGCTGCGCTATGAGCGAATCTGGCGGGCGGCCGTAGGCCTGCTTGCCATGATCGGGGTGGTCACCTCGCTGGTGTTCGTCTCACCGGCGACCAATCTCGCGGCGTTCCTGGTCGCCGTGTTCACGGTCGGCGCCGTCTGCCTGAGCATCGGCCTCGGCCGCGATCTGCCGAACGCGGACCTGCTCCGGGTGGTGCCGCGCGGGGCCGTCCTGGGCGGTCTCGGCGTGCTCGCGATCTGCGGGTACGCCGCCGCGGTCGGCGCCCGGACCGTGATGCTCCTGCTGCTCGTCGTCGGCATCTCCCCGCCGGTGATCGGCTGGCTGCGCGCCGGCCGTCCGGAGCGTCCCGCGGCCCCGCACCGCCACCGTACGATACGGTTGCCGAAGGCATCCAACAGGCAGCTGAAAGCGGTCTCGGCCGAGAGTCCGGCGGCCGACTGGCCGCTGCCGAAGTACCTCACCGCCGTCGTGCGCAGCGTCGGTGAGCTGAGCGACGACGAGCTCTGCCTGGCCTGGCGGCGCAGCTTCACGCAGCTCCAGCGAGCCGCGAGCGCCGACCGCAGGCAGGCGATGGTCGACGTCCGGCGGGCCTACCTGGACGAGCTCGAGCGCCGCCACCCCGATTCGTTCGCGACCTGGCTGGCCTCGAACCCGCGGGCCGCCGGCGACCCGGCCAGGTTCTTCACCCACCGAGCCGACCACTAGCGCCGACCCAGTCGCGCCGAACCCACTAGCGCCGACCACTAGCCGACCGGTAGCGCCGACTACGAGGAGAACCAGTTGTGAGCGGGACGGACACCGAGTCGACCGGCCGTACGTTCTTCGGGCACCCACCGGTGCTCGCCAACCTGTTCGGCGTCGAGCTGTGGGAACGGTTCTCGTTCTACGGCATGCAGGGCATCCTGCTGATCTACCTGTACTACTCCGCCGACCGCGGCGGCCTCGGCATCGACGAGGGTACCGCGACCAGCATCGTCGGCGCGTACGGCGGCCTGGTCTACCTGTCCACGATCCTCGGCGCCTGGCTCGCCGACCGGCTGATCGGCCCCGAACGCACCCTGTTCTACAGCGCCATCGTCGTGATGTGCGGGCACATCGCGCTGGGCCTGCTGCCCGGCATCGGCGGGGTCGCGGTCGGTCTGCTGCTGATCGGCTTCGGCAGCGGTGGCGTCAAGGCCAACGCGACCTCCCTCGTCGGCACGCTGTACGGCGAACACGACGAACGCCGCGACGGCGGGTTCTCCCTGTTCTACCTGGGCATCAACCTCGGTGCACTGGTCGGACCACTGCTCACCGGCCTGCTGCAGAAGAACGTGGGGTTCCACTACGGCTTCGGTCTCGCAGCGGTCGGGATGTTCGTCGGCATCGTGCAGTACGGGGCCGGACGCCGCCGGCTGAGCGGAGCTGCCCGCAAGGTCCCGAACCCGCTCCCGCGCGAGGCAGTCCGCCGTACCGCCCTGATCGCGGCGGCCGTGCTCGTCGTGGTTGTCGTACTGCTCGTCTCCGGTGTGCTGCCGGCGTCCAGGTACGCGACTGCGGTGGCCGTGGTCAGCGCCGTTGCCGCGGTCATCTACTTCGCGGTGATCCTGAGCAGCCGGCAGCTGACCGACGTCGAGCGCCGCCGCGTCCAGGCGTTCATCCCGCTCTTCATCGCCAGCGCCGCGTTCTGGTCGCTGTACCAGCAGCAGTTCACGGTCGTGACGATCTACTCCGACCAGCGTCTCGACCGGAACATCTTCGGCTGGCAGATGCCGGTGTCGTTCGTCCAGTCGATCAACCCGGTGATGATCATCGTGCTGTCCGGGGTGTTCGCCGCGCTCTGGACGAAGCTCGGTTCGCGGCAGCCGTCGACACCGATCAAGTTCAGCGCCGGGCTCGCGGTGATGGGCGTCGCGTTCCTGCTCTTCCTGACGATGGCCGGCGGCGGCCCGAACAGCGCGCCGCTGCTCGGGCTGGCCGGCATCCTGCTCGTCTTCACGATCGCCGAGCTGCTGATCTCACCGGTCGGGCTGTCGTTGTCGACCAAGCTCGCGCCGGAGGCGTTCCGGACTCAGATGGTTGCCCTGTTCTTCCTTTCGGTCGCTCTCGGTACGGCGTTGTCCGGCGTGCTCGCGAAGTTCTACAGCACCGACCACGAGTCGGCGTACTTCGGCGTGATCGGTGGGGTCGCGCTGGTGCTCGGTGGCCTGCTCGTGCTGGGCGTCCGTCCGATCCGGCGGCTCATGAGCGGCGTGCACTAGAGCGTGCACTGAAGGCGGCGTGGAGGTCCGCGGCGATCAGCTCGACCGCGTGCCGGCCGGCCGAGAGCGCGGCGGGGAAGTTGAGGAACGCGTGCATCGTCTCGGCGTACTCGACCAGTTCCACCGGTACGCCGTCCTGTTCGAGCCGGGCCGCGTACGCGACAGCGTCGGCGCGCAACCAGTCTCGCTCGGCCGCGAGCATCAACGTCGGCGGGAGCCCTTACAACG
>DASSDE010000484.1:0-2911 GCA_035697365.1 Kribbella sp.
TCAGCCGATTCCGGGGCCGACCAGGGTGCCGACGAAGTAGGTCAGGGCGGCGGCTGTGGCGCCGAGGAGTAGTTGGCGGAGGCCTGAGTACCACCAGGAGCGGGTGGTGACGCGGGAGACTACGGCGCCGCAGGCGAAGAGTGCAGCGAGGGAGAGGATCAGGGACGGGAGTACGCTGCCGGCGCCTACCAGGTAGGGCGCGAGCGGGATCAGGGCGCCGACCGCGAAGCAGATGAACGACGACGCGGCCGCGACCACCGGGTTCGGGAGGTCGGCGGGGTCGATGCCGAGTTCCTCGCGGACGTGCTCCTCGAGCGCCTGGTCGGGGTCGGCGTGCAGCTGGTTGGCGACCTTGGCGGCCAGGTCCGGGTCCAGACCCTTGGCGCGGTACGTCTCGGCGAGCTCGATCTCCTCGTCGATCGGGTGCTTCTTGATCTCGGACCGCTCGACCTCGATCTCGGCGTGCGCCAGTTCGCGCTGGGAGGCGACCGACGTGTACTCCCCCGCCGCCATCGAGAACGCGCCCGCGGCCAGCCCGGCGAGGCCGGCCAGCACGATGAAGCGCGAACCCGAACTCGTACCGCCGTCCATGCCGGCGATCAGCGCGAAGTTCGAGACCAGGCCGTCCATCGCGCCGAAGACCGCGGGCCGCAGCCAGCCGCCGTTCACATCACGGTGCGTGTGGTCCCCGTGGTGCTCGGCCGAGACCTCCGGAGTCTCAGTCACTTGACCCGTCGGGCGGATCGGCCTTGGCGGCCCCGTTGGTCGTCCCCGCTTCCACCTTCTCGTCGGCGTCCGCTGCGCCGTCGTCCGCTGCGTCCTGGGATGAGCCCTTGTCCTGCGGCTCGGCCGGCTTCTCACCGGCAGTGGGCTCGGTGGCCGGCGCGGTGCTGATGTTCTCCTGGCCGGGGCGCTTGCGGGCGCTCACGACGAAGGCGACGACGCCGGCCACGAACAGGATGATCGCGGTCCAGACGTTCAGCCGCAGGCCGAAGATGTGGTTGACCGTGTCGATGCGCATCGTTTCGATCCACGCGCGCCCGGCGGTGTACGCGGCGACGTACAGGAAGAACGCCCGTCCGTGCCCGAGCTTGTACCGGCGGTCGACGAGCAGCAGCAGGGCGACCACGCCGAGGTTCCAGACGGCTTCGTACAGGAACGTCGGGTGGAACGTCGCGAAGTCGGCGTACCCGGCCGGGCGGTGCTCCGTCGAGATCTCCAGACCCCACGGCTTCGTCGTCGGGCGGCCGAACAACTCCTGGTTGAAGTAGTTGCCGAACCGGCCGAACACCTGCGCGAGCGCGATACCCGGCGCCATCGCGTCCGCGACGGCCAGGAACGGCACCTTCGCGCGCCGGCAGGCGATCCAGGCGCCGAGCGCGCCGAACGCGACCGCGCCCCAGATCCCGAGACCGCCGTGCCAGATCTTCAGCGCGTCGATCGGGTGCTTGCCCTCGCCGAAGTACAGCTCGGCGTCGGTGATCACGTGGTAGATCCGCGCACCGACCAGCCCGAACGGGATCGCCCAGAACATGATGTCGGCGAGCACCGGTGCCGAGCCGCCGCGCGCCACCCAGCGCCGGCGGCCGAGCCAGTACCCGACGAAGATGCCTGCCAGGATGCACAGCGCGTACGCGCGGATCGGCACGCCGAGGACGTGCCAGACGCCCTGGCTCGGGCTGGGGATGAACGCCGGAACCGTCACGGCAAGACTCAAACTAGACATGGCAAGTCCGAACGCTACTCGACCCGCCAGAACACGGCCAGGAACCCTCGGTCACGATGCAGCCTCAGACTCTCAGCTTGCGATCTCGCCGACGGCTTTTTGCAGGCCCTCCGCGCTCAGTTGGTCGCCCTGGAGCTGTTTGCCGTTGACGAATACGGTCGGCGTGCCGGTCACGCCCCGGTCGTCGGCAGCCTTGCCGACCGACTCCAGCCAGCCGGCGTAGGTGTTGTCCTGCAGCGCCTGCTGGTACTTCGCGTCACCGACGTCCAGCTGCTTGCCGAGCTCGATCAGCTGGTCCGTGGTCCAGGACTTCGAGAAGTCGCCGTACAGCTCGTCGGCGAAGCTCAGCGCCTTCCCGTTCGCGGCCGCGGCGGCGAAGGCGTTCGCCAGCCGCGGGGAGGAGTCCGGGTTCACGAACTGCAGCGGCCAGTACGTGAGCGTCGCCGTACCGTCCTCGACGAGCTTGTCGACGACTCCACCGCTGTCCTTCTCGAACTCGGCGCAGTGCGGGCACCGGAAGTCCAGGTACAGGTCGATGTTGACCTTCGCGCCGGTCTTGCCGACCGTGACGCCCTTGCCGGACGTCCCCGGGCCGGTGATCACCGCCGGCTCCGGGCGGCCGGACGAGGTCACCTCGACCTTGGAGTGGCCGCGGTAGTACTGCACGCCGACACCGGCGCCGAGGGCAAGTACCAAGACGATGACCACGATGATGCCTGGCGGGACCCGGCGCTTCGGCTGCTGCAGCAGCGGGTTGGTGTTGCTCACGACGCGGTGGCTCCTTGTGGTCCTTGTGATTCGGCTACGACAGCGAACTTACTGGCCGGGTACAACCACAGCCATCCGGCCAGTACCAGCAGGCCGGCATCGCGCAGGATCTCCTGCAGGTACTTCGTCTGGCCCGGGGCGACCTCGCCGCCACCACCGAAACAGCCGCAGTCGATCGACAGCCCGCGCGCCCAGGCCGACGACACCGCGACGATGAACACGATCATGAAGACGCCCGCGGCCGCCGCGGACGCCCGGACACCGAAGCCCACGACGAGCAGCAACCCGATCGCGATCTCCAGGAACGGCAGGCCCCAGCCGACCGGCTGCACCAGCGACGACGGCAGCAACTCGTACGCACGGACCGCTTGGGCGGCCGTCTCCGGATCGGAGACCTTCAGCGCGCCCGCGACCAGC
>DASSDE010000485.1:0-12501 GCA_035697365.1 Kribbella sp.
GATGCCCTGCCCGAGCCAGCGCAGCGAGTGGAACCACATGTACCAGCTCGCGTTCTTGTACGGGTTCGAGGCCCAGTTGATGTTGCCGCCACCGTTACCGACCTTGTACGCCGCGTACGGACCCCAGGCGAACTTGTCGGCGTACAGGTTGGCCAGCGGGTTGGTGGCGTCGATCCCGCTGAACCCTGGACAGGCGTAGAACGGCGCGGCCAGCGACCGCGCCTTGCTCGCACCGATGTCGGTCGCGGGCGCCGCAGTGGCGGGGACGACGTTGCTCGCCCCTGGCACGAACTGCGCCTCGCCCGGTTCCTCCGGTCCCGGCACGATCGGGATCCCGGGATTGTCCTGCGGTGCTCGCGTCTCCCCAGCTGCCGTTCCGGCCCCCAGAGCCAGAACGGCGATTACCACGGCCACACCGGCCGTACCCCTGAATCGCATCAAGCCACACCTCTCCCCCACCGTCCCCGAGGCTGTTGTTCCTTACAGACCTCGATGCTCCGGCGGGGCAGAAGGTTGTTGGCTCAGCCCACCAATTTCAGCCCATCGTCTTCTGGCCGTCGATGGCCTCCCGGATGATGTCGGCGTGGCCGGCGTGCTGAGCGGTCTCGGAGGAGATGTGCAGGAACGCCATCCGGACCGTCCAGAAGACGCCCGGCGGCTGCCACGGCGCGGCCGGCAGCTCGTACTTCGCGTCCAGGTCGAGGGTCCGGACCAGGTCCGCGGTCTCGGCGGCGACCTTCTCGTACGCGGCGAGGACGTCGGCGAGCGTCTCACCCTCGACGATCCGGAACTGGTCCTGCCACTCGGCGATCACCTCCGGCGTGAACTCGACCGGGGCCGTCGCGGCCTTGCCCTGGGCGAACTGGCCCCAGTGCCGCTCGACCGTCGTCACGTGCTTGATCAGCCCGCCGACCGTCAGTTCGCTGACGGTGCTGCGGGTACTCGCCTGCTCGTCCGTCAGCCCCTGCGCGGTGTGCCGCAGGAAGTTCCGGCGGGTGTTGAGGAGGTCCAGGATGTCCGCCCGCTCGCCGGAAACGGTCTGCTCGTTTGTCGTCATGGTTCGACTCTAAGCGGAGTAGCGGCCAGATACTGTCCGCTATGAGAATCCGTGGTCTTGTCCGTGGTTGTGCCCCTGAGGACTCCTCGGCCGGGCGATCGCCGTCTAGCGTGATCCAGGGGCGGCGAGAACGCCGCATCCGTCCGAACTTGAGGGGGTTCACGGTGGGTACGATCACGACCGGTGACGGCACGGAGATCTTCTACAAGGACTGGGGGACGGGACAGCCGATCGTCTTCAGTCACGGATGGCCACTGTCGGCCGACGACTGGGACAACCAACTGTTGTTCTTCCTGGCGAAGGGCTACCGCGTCGTCGCGCACGACCGCCGCGGTCACGGCCGGTCCTCGCAGACCGGCGACGGGCACGACATGGACCACTACGCCGACGACCTGAAGGCGGTCGTCGACCATCTCGACCTGCGCGACTGCATCCACGTCGGTCACTCGACCGGCGGCGGCGAAGTCACGCACTACCTGGCCCGGCACGGCGAGGACCGGGCTGCCAAGGCCGCGCTGCTCTGCGCGGTCCCGCCGCTGATGCTGAAGACCGACGCGAACCCGGGAGGCCTGCCCAAGGAGGTCTTCGACGATCTCCAGGCCCAGCTCGCCGCGAACCGGTCGGCCTTCTACCGCGCGCTGCCGGAGGGACCGTTCTACGGGTTCAACCGGCCGGGCGCGGAGCCGAACGAAGCGATCATCGCGAACTGGTGGCGGCAGGGCATGATGGGCGGCGCCAAGGCGCACTACGACGGCATCGTGGCGTTCTCCCAGACCGACTTCACCGAGGATCTGCGCAAGATCACGATCCCGGTCCTGGTCGTGCACAGCGAGGACGACCAGATCGTGCCGTATGCCGACGCGGGCCCGAAGTCCGCCGCACTGCTCAAGAACGGGGTCCTGAAGACGTACAAAGACCTCCCCCACGGACTGCCCACCACGCACGCCGACGTCGTGAACGCCGACCTGCTCGAGTTCTTCGGGTCGTAAGCCATGAGCCACCACAGAACACGTTTTCTGGCGGTGCTGGGGGCCGTACTCGCAATCCTGCTCGCGGCGGTGACGCCCGCCGCCGCGTCGTACTCGAACGGCCCGAAGCCGACCGTCGTGCTCGTGCACGGCGCGTGGGCGGACGGGTCCAGCTGGTCGAAGGTCACCAGCCGCCTGATCGACGACGGCTACCAGGTCCGGGTGCCGCCGAACCCGTTGCGCAACCTCACCACCGACGCCGCGACGATCCGGGACTTCCTGGGCACGCTGTCCGGGCCGATCGTGCTCGTCGGGCACTCGTACGGCGGGGCCGTCATCACCAATGCGGCCACCGGAAATCCGAACGTCAAGGCGCTGGTCTACGTCGACGCGTTCGCGCCGGCGGCCGGGGAACAGATCTTCCCGCTGGCCGGCGCCGACTCGGCGCTCGCCGTAGCGCCGGAAAACGTTTTCGACAGCGTTCCGTATCCCGGCGCGCCGGCCGGTGACGTCGATCTCTACCTCAAGCACGACACGTTCGTGAAGTCGTTCGCCTCCGGGATGCCGCGCAGCCAGTCCGAGAAGCTGTACCCGGCGCAGCGACCGCTCACGCTCAGCGCGGGTTTCACCGCCTCCGGTACGCCGGCCTGGGCCACGATCCGGTCCTGGTACGTCCTCGGCACCCGCGACCTGATCATCACCCCGACGGCCCAGAACTTCATGGCCACCCGGGCGCACTCCACCATCACCCGGATCCCAGCCGGCCACCTCGGCCTACTCACCGCCCCGGGCCCGGTCACCAGAGTCATCGAAAAGGCCGTTCGCGCCAGCCGGTGACCCCGAAACCGTGACGACTCGCACCGACGGGAGTGCGGGCCGTCACGGTCGGTGGCGACCTGTTGTGCGGCCGCGACCGTGGGTGCAAGGTCGAATCGTCCAGGCGGGCCGGGAGACGGTCCCGGACCGATGGTCGTCCCGGGGAGGGGATCATGGGCAAACCACGCCTCATCGTCGCTTCCGTCGCTGCCTTCGCAGCTGCCCTCTGCGGAGCCGCCGTCACTGCGTATGCGGCACCGGTCACACAGGTGACGGTCGGCAGCCCACCGGCGCCGTTCTCGCAGAACAAACAGAACGAACCCGCCGTCGCGATCGACGCCCACGATCCGGCAGTGCTGGTCGCGGGGTCCAACGACGAGATCGACATGGAGTCGTGCGCGGCGGGCGACCCGGGCACCTGCCCGTTCACCGGCGGCGTCGGCGTCTCCGGCGTGTACTTCTCGTTCAACAGCGGGCAGAGCTGGATCCAGCCGACGTACACCGGCTGGACCGCTCGGGACTGCCTCGGCCCGGAGGCCTGCGTTCCGCACGTCGGGCCGATCGGGACGCTGCCGCACTACTACGGGGCCGGGCTGGTCTCGGACGGTGACCCGGCGGTCGCCTTCGGGCCACGACCGGGGCCGAACGGCACGTTCTCGTGGTCCAACGGCTCCCGGTTGTACTACGCCAACCTGACGTCGAACTTCTCCGCGAACCGGAAGCTCGAGACGTTCCGCGGCGCCGAGGCGATCGCGGTGTCGACCACCGACGACGTCCGCGCGGCGGCTGCGAACGACGCCTCGGCCTGGACCGCCCCGGTCATCATCTCGAGGCAGTCGTCGACGACATTTTCTGACAAGGAGCAGATCTACGCCGACAACGCGGCGAGCAGCCCGTTCTTCGGTCACGTCTACACCTGCTGGGCCAGCTTCCGCAGCAACAGCCACGGAAACGCCCTCCCGGTGCCGCTGACCGTGGCGCGCTCGGCCGACGGCGGTCGTACCTGGGCCACCAAGCAGGTCGGACCGGCCACCAGCAACGGCATCAACCAGCAGCCCGACGGCTGCACCGTCCGTACCGACAGTGCGGGCAACGTGTACGTGTTCGGCGTCGGTGCCCGCAACGGCCAGACCCTGCAAATGATGTACAAGTCCGCCGACGGCGGCGCGCACTGGGTCGGTCCGACCGCGGTCGCGCCGGTGGTCGAGCCCGGCGTGCTCGACCCGGTCCAGGGACGCCCGGTGATGGACGGTGTCGCCGGGGCCCGCGTCGACCTGGCCGGCGGGCCGAACGTCGACATCGCGAACGGCCGCCCTTCCGGCGTTGGAGCGACCAACGAGATCTTCATGACCTGGTCCGATGGCCGGGCCGGCCTGAACCACGAGCAGTTGATGCTGACCTGGTCGCGCAACGGTGGCACGTCCTGGGCGACGCCGGCTCCGCTCGCCCTGACCACCGGGGACCGCCCGGTCTACACGGCACCAGCGGTCTCCCCGGACGGCACCGACCTGTACCTCGTGCACAACTCGTTCACGACGCCGTACCGCGACAACACGACAGATCCGCGCGGTCTGGTCGGCGAGGTCCGGCACGCGAACGTCGCGGCCGGCGTACCGTCCGCCTGGACGACGCTGGAACGCGTACCGGGTGGAGACCCGCGGGGCAGCAGTGCCAACTCACTGACCTCGGAGTTCCTGGGTGACTACGTGTACGCCGCCGCGACGAACGACCGCGCTGTCGCGGTCTGGAACGACTCGCAGGACGCGGGCGTCTGCCCGGCGATCAATGCCTATCGGGCGTCGCTGTACACCGCGACTCCCGGCGCACCGCCGAACGTACTGGTGGCCTGCCCGGCGACCTTCGGCAACACCGACATCCTCGGAGGCACCTACCCGGACCCAACTCCGTAACCACCAGGCGGGGACGTCGCCCGAACACCGGCGTCCCCGCCGATAAACCGTTTGCACGGTCAGTGCGCCCGCGCCAGGCTGACCGGATGACCGTCTTGGAGATCCGGCCGCTGCGCGACGACGATCCGCCGGTGATCGCGGCGGCGTTCGAGGAACTGGGCTGGCCGAAACCCGAGAGTCAGTACCGGCGTTATCTGGAGGAACAGTCCGCCGGTACGCGGGACGTCCTGGTCGCGACAGTCGATGACGTGTACGCGGGCTACGTGACCGTGCGCTGGACGTCGCCGTACTTCGCGACGATCCCGGAGATCCAGGACTTCAACGTGCTGCCCAAGCTGCGTAGGCAGGGCATCGGAAGCGCATTGATGGACGCAGCCGAAGCGATGGTCGCGGAGCGGTCCGCGGTGGTCGGGATCGGCGTCGGGCTGTACCCGGACTATGGGCAGGCGCAGCGGATGTACGTGCGGCGCGGCTACCTTCCCGACGGACGCGGGCTGATTTACGACGGGCGTCAGGTGCCGCCGATGGAGATGATCCGGAACGACGACGACGCGACCCTGATGTTCACCAAGCAGCTGAGGTAGCGTCGGGAGGGTGCGAGCTGTCGAGTACTCCGTGACCGGTGAGCCCGATGTCCTGACCCTCGTGGACAGGCCGATCCTCGATCCGGGGCCCGGGGAGGTGCGGGTGCGGATCCACCGGTCGGGCGTCAACCCGACGGACTGGAAGACGCGCCGCGGCTCCGGTGCCGGTACTCCGGTGCACCCGGCCCAGGTGCCGAACCAGGACGGTTCGGGTGACGTCGACGCCGTCGGCCAGGGCGTCGACGTGGCGCTCTCCGGGCGGCGCGTCTGGCTCTGGGAGGCGGCGTACCAACGCCCCTCGGGTGGTACGGCGCAGGAGTACGCCGTGGTGCCGGTGCGGCATGTGATGCCGTTGCCGGACAACGCGTCGTACGACCTCGGCGCCGCGCTCGGCGTACCGTTCCTGACCGCGCATCGCTGCCTGACCGTGACCGAGGACGGCCCGGATCGCCTCGGCCCGGGGAAGCTCGCCGGCCGGACCGTGCTCGTCGCGGGCGGCGCGGGAGCGGTCGGCAACGCCGCCATCCAACTGGCGCGCTGGTCGGACGCCACGGTGATCACCACCGTGAGCAGCCCGGAGAAGGCCAACCTCGCGGCCTTGGCCGGCGCAGACCACGTCATCGACTACAAGCAGCAGGACGTCGCCGCGGAGGTCCGCGCGATCGCGCCGCACGGTGTGGACACGATCGTCGAGGTCTCGCCGGCGGCGAACGCGGCCATCGACGCCGCGGTGATCGCTACCCACGGCTCCGTGGCCGTGTACGCGACCGACGGCGGCGAGTCGATGGAGCTCCCGGTCCGCGCGTCGATGGTGCCGAACGCCCGCTGGCAGTTCGTCCTGCTCTACACGGCCCCCGACTCCTGGCGCCCCCGTGGTCTCGCCGACGTGGCCGCCGCGGTCGAGGCCGGCGCGATCCGGATCGGCCCTGAGGCCGGCCTCCCCCTGCACCACTACTCGATGGCCCAAGCCGCTGAAGCCCACGCAGCCGTCGAGCAGAGCATCGTCGGCAAGGTCCTCATCGACATCACCGAAGACTGAGCACGCCCTGGGCATTTCGACCGGCCGAACTGTTGCCGGACGACGGTTGCCGGGTCCACCGTTCGAGGTGGGGGTGACTGTGATGTTGCTGGTGGTTGGCGGGACCGGGGAATTGGGCGGGCGGGTCGTCCGGAGACTGGTGGAGCATGGGGTGGCGGTGCGTTGTCTCGTGCGCTCCGGGGTCGAGGTGCCCGGCGCCACGGTGGTGACAGGCGATCTGACGGATGCGACGAGTCTGCGGGAAGCCTGTGCGGGCGTGGAGACAGTGGTGGCGACGGCCACCGCGATCGCACGACTGTTGAGTGGTGCGCGCGGACCGTCGCTGCGCGCCGCCGACGAGCTCGGGATGCTTGCGCTCGTCGACGCCGCGGAGCAAACCGGCGTACGACGGTTCGTCTACCTCTCGTACGCCGGAGTGGAGGCCGGACTCGGCACTCCCTTGGAGCACGCCAAGCTGGCGGTCGAGGACAGATTGCGCCGATCTGCCCTCCGTAGGGTCGTCGTACGGCCCGACGCCTTCCAGGAGATCCATCTCGGGCCGCTGGGGCGGTTCGACCTGGCCCACGGCAAGGTCGGGGTGCTGGGGCCGGGCGACGCCAAGCAGCGCTGGGTCAGCACGGACGACGTTGCCGCGCTGGTCGCCGCCGTCGCCGTCGAGCCCGACCCGCCGGAGCTGATCGAGTTCGGCGGACCCGAGGCTCTGAGCCGGAACGAGGCGATCGCGTACGCCGAGGAGCTCCTGCAGCGCAAGCTGAAGGTGCAGCGGATGCCCGCACCCGTGGCCCGCCTGGCGATCAAGGTCCTGAACCGTCCGAACGACGCCCTCGCATCGGTCTTCGGCGCCGGTCTGCTGCAGTCCGTGCACCCTGCGACGTGGACCGACGAGCCCTTGCGCAGCAGGGGAATCACACCGCGTCCGGCGACCGCGTACCTGCAGGAGCAGGCCGGAAAGCTCTCCGGACCGGCAGCCACGAGACGAGGATCAGCGCACCGCAGATCAAGAGCGTGACGCGCGGGCCGGCGATCGTGCCGAGAACACCGCCGAGGAGAGCGCCCAGCGGAAACAGTCCCATCAGCAAGAACCGCATCGTCGCGTTCACCCGGCCGAGCAGCTCACCGGGTACGACGCGTTGCCGCAGCGTCACGTTGCCGATCGCATAGACGATCTGCCCGAACTCACCGACAGCGCTACTGATCACCATCAGCACGACGAGCCACCCCGGCTGGGCGAGCGGGCCGAACAGACCAACCGGACCGGTCACCGCCAGTGCAAGCCAGATGATGCGCTCGGCGCCGAACCGTCGCGCCAGCCGCGGCGTCAGCGCCGCACCGGCCATCGCCGCGACCGAACCGACCGCGAGCACGACCCCGATCAGTGCCGGCGTCAGCCGCAGGGTCCTGACCAGGAACACGACGTTGACCGACGAGGCGATCGCGAACGCGAAGTTGTTCACCGCACTCGTGATCGCGATCGCCCGGATCGCCCGCTGCCGGGCGACGTACACCAGGCCTTCCCTGATCTCCCGCCAGAGTCCGCGATCAGTTCGGCGTACTGCGTCCTCCTGGGCTCCGATCGCCAGCAACGACACGGCGGAGACCGCGAACGTCAGCGCCTGGATCGCAACGACGTTCGCCGCGCCCAGCACCGTCACCAGCCAGCCGCCGGCGCCCGGACCGGCGACCTGCCCGGACGCGCGGATCGTCTCCAGCGCGGAGTTGCCGGCCAGCAGCCGATCGGGACCGATCACGGACGGCAGGTACGTCTGATAGCCGACATCGAAGAACACCCGCGCCAGCCCGGACAGGAACGACACGACGATCAGTTGGGTCATCGTCAGTACGCCGAACAGTGCGGCGACCGGTATCGACGCCAGCAGCACGGCGCGCGCCAGATCGCTCGCCACCAGGAGCGGCCGCCGGCGCCGCCGATCCACCCAGGCGCCGGCCGGCAACCCGATCAGCGCGAACCCGATCGTGCTCGACGCCGACACCAGCCCGAGCTGGAACGGCGTGGCATCCAGCGACAGCACGGCGAGCAGCGGAATCGCCACGCCACTGACCTGTGCCCCGAACTGACTGGTCGTTTGGCCGACCAGCAACCACCGAAAATCCTTCGTCACGACAACCTCCACAGCACCGGATGGGAATCCCACCCGCCTGCAGAAATTCGTCGCTAGGGGTGGGGAACATTACCGGCCCCGCGGAACGAGGTCAAAGCGCCTGGAAGCGGCCCGTAGTGCGATATGCCCTGTACAGGTCGAGCACGACCTCCGTCGGCGGATGAAGCGGTCCGGGCGGCGCGGTGAAGAAGCCGGCCTCCAGTACTTCGTCCGCTCCCGGCCGAAGCGTTCCGGTCCAGGTCCGTGCCTCGAAGCAGAGGGCGAAGCAGTGCACCACGTCGCCGTTCGGGTACGTCAGCGTGTGGACGTCGGGCTGCGACAGGCTGGCGAACGGGACCAGGTCCTCCTCCGCGACCTCGAGCCCGGTCTCCTCGTGGAACTCCCGAGCCGCCGTACGCCGGAAGCTGTCTCCCGGCTCCGCGCCGCCGGCCGGAAGCTCCCACAGGCCGGAGTCACGACTCCGTTGGAACAGGATGCGGTCGTCCGCGTCGACGGCGAGCACCTGGGCGCCGGGCAGCAGGAGCAGCCGGGAGCCGACGTCGCGACGCAGCTGGGCAAGGTAGGAGTCCACGGATGAGAGGGTAGAACCCGTGGACTGGGTGAGACGGCGGGCAGGATCCCTGCTGGGGTTGGGGCTGATCGGCGGGCTGGTGTGGACGACGGTCGTCACGTTGTCGTCGCCCGGTTGGTACGACCCGGGCGAGGACTGTGCTCGCAAGCTCGGCGTCGGCGACGGGGTGGTGCGCACCAGCTGGTTCCCGCCGTCCGCGAGCTGTGTGTCCGGCGGCGAGGTCCATCAGTACATGTCGACCACCCGCTCGGTGGTGCTGTCCGTCGTCGGCGTCCTGCTGCTGGTCCTACTGGTGACGGGCCTGATCCTGACCGTCCAGCGCCTCACCGGCGACCCCGGACCGGTTCGGCCCGCTGCGGATGCCGACCTCAAACGCCGGCGGCGCTCGCACCTGATGTGGGGCGCGCTGGACATGGGCATTGCCTTCGCGGTCGTCACCTTCCTGAGCGTGGCCGGGATCGTCTTCGGCGGTCTGCCCGGCGGGATCCTGAGCATCGTGGCGACGCTCGCCGGGCTGAGCGGGTTCGGCACGCTGCTCGACCGGCACATGGGTCCGTTGCCGAGCAGCGCGCTCGCCTCCCGGCGGCGCGGGACGGTTGCGGGCATCTCGACGTACGGCGTGGTCTTCGCGGCAACCGCCGTCTCGGGGCAGCTCCCGTTCTTCCGTTTCTGGGCTGTCCCGCTGGCAGCGGTCGCCTACGCCGTCATCGTCGCCGTGCAATGGTCCCGCGTCCCGGTCCGTGTCGGACATCGTCCTGAGGCCGTCTGAGACGGTCTGGGATCGGCCGCCGTCCGTCGGTAAGGTCGAGGCGTGACCAGTGCGGCGGTGATCGGTGGTGCAGGACAGGTTCTGACCGAGGACGAGGTGACGTCGTTCGTCGGCGAGGCCTTGGCCGGTGCGGGGCTGGAGGGGCGCAGCGTCTGCGTGATCGTGCCGGACGCGACCCGTAGTTGCCCGTTGCCGCTACTGCTGAAGGCGGTCACACAGGCCCTGAAGGGCAGTCAGGTCACGATCCTGGTTGCCCTCGGCACCCATGCGGAGATGACGCCCGAGCAGCTCCGCAAGCACCTCGGCGACGACTATCCGAACGTGATCAACCACGAGTGGTGGAAGCCGGACACCTTCGCGGATCTCGGCACGATCGGCTCCGACCGGGTCGGTGAGATCTCCGGCGAGATGCTCCGCGACGAGGTCCCGGTGCGACTGAACCGCGCCGTCGTCGAGCACGACGTGGCGCTGGTCGTCGGGCCGGTGTTCCCGCACGAGGTGGTCGGCTTCTCCGGCGGCAACAAGTACTTCTTCCCGGGCGTCGCCGGCCAGGAGGTCATCGACTTCTCGCACTGGCTCGGCGCGCTGATCACCAGCGCCAACATCATCGGTACGCCGGGCATCACCCCGGTCCGCGCACTGATCGACGAGGCCGCCGCGCTGATCCCGGCCGAGAAGCTGGCGCTCTCGGTGGTCGCGCAGTCCGGGACCGACGCACTGCACGCGGTCGCGTTCGGCGACACGATCTCGTCCTGGCGCGCGGCTGCGGAGATCTCGGCGCAGACCCACGTCCGGTACCTGGAGCGGCCGGTCCGGCGCGTGGTCTCGGTGATGCCACCGAAGTACGCCGACATCTGGACCGCGGCGAAGGGGTTCTACAAGGTGGAGCCGATCGTCGCGGACGGTGGCGAGGTGATCCTGTACGCGCCGCACGTCACCGAGCTGGCCGCGATGCACCCGGAGATCGCCGAGATCGGGTACCACTGCCGCGACTACTTCCTAGGCCAGTGGGACAAGTTCCGCGACCTGCACTGGGGCGTGCTCGCGCACTCCACGCACCTGCGCGGCGCCGGCACCTGGGACCCGGCGAGCGGCGAGCACCTCCGCGTCCAGGTCACGCTGGCGACCGGCATCCCCGAGGAGGTCGTTCGCGGCGCGAACCTCGGCTACCTGGACCCGGCCACGGTCGACCTCCAGGCGTACGAGGACGACCCGGACACCTTCCTCGTCCCGAACGCCGGCGAAACCCTCTACCGCCTGAAGGCCTAGCTTGCAGAGATAACCCGCCGGTAACCTGCGCGTTATGACAGACGTCGTGATCATCGGGTCCGGGTTTGCGGGGCTGTGCATGGGGATCAAGCTCCGGCAGGCCGGGTGCGAGGACTTCGTCATCCTGGAGAAGGCCGACGACCTCGGCGGCACCTGGCGGGACAACACCTACCCGGGCTGCGCGTGCGACATCCCGTCGTACCTCTACTCGTTCTCGTTCGAGCAGAACCCGCGCTGGACGCGGATGTTCGCACCCTGGAACGAGATCCTCGACTACCTGCGGCACTGTGCCGCCAAGTACGGCATCGCGGACAAGATCCGGTACGGCGCCGAGGCCACCGAAGCCGTCTTCGACGAGGCGAGCGGGCACTGGACGGTGACGGTCAACGGCGACGAGACCATCGAGACCCAGGCCCTGGTCGCGGGCGTCGGCAGCCTCCACGCGCCGAAGCTTCCGGACATCCCAGGCCTGGACTCGTTCGAGGGCACCGCGTTCCACTCCGCAGTCTGGGACCACTCGGTGGAGTTGCGCGGCCGGAACGTCGCCGTGATCGGCACCGGGGCTTCGGCGATCCAGTTCGTACCGCAGATCGCGCCGCAGGTCGCCCAACTGGACCTGTACCAGCGCACCCCGGCGTGGGTCACCCCGAAGCCGGACCGCGCGATCGGCGGCTGGGAACGCAAGCTGCACGAACGGTTCCCGGCCGGGCAGCGGACGCTCCGGAACGCGATCTACTGGGGGCTCGAGGGCCGCGGCGCCGGCTTCGCCGGGAACCCGAAGTTGATGAAAGGCCTTGAACTCCAGGCGAAACGGCACCTGCACAAGCAGGTCACCGATCCTGAACTGCGCGCGCGGCTGACGCCGGACTACCAGATCGGCTGCAAGCGCGTACTGATCTCGAACGACTACTACCCCGCGCTCACCCGGCCGAACGTCGACGTGGTCACCACACCGATCGCCCGGGTCACACCGACCGGAGTCGTCACCGAGGACGGCACCGAGCGCGCCTGCGACACGATCGTGCTCGGCACCGGCTTCGACGTCTCGGCGAACCTGACCCGGATGCCGATCCTCGGCAAGGACGGCGTCGACCTGGCCGACCACTGGAAGCGCGACGGCATCGGCGCCCACCTCGGCATCACGGTCGCCGGCTACCCGAACCTGTTCCTGCTCGTCGGCCCGAACACCGTCCTCGGCCACTCCTCGATGGTCTTCATGATCGAGGCCCAGGTCCGGTACGTGATGCAGGCCCTGCACCTGCTCCGGCGCCGCAACGCGACGTACCTCGAGGTCCGCGAGGACGCCCAGGAGCAGTTCGTCGACACCGTCCAGCGTGAACTCGACGACTCGGTCTGGCACTCAGGCTGCACCAGCTGGTACCTCGACAGCTCCGGCCG
>DASSDE010000486.1:0-2630 GCA_035697365.1 Kribbella sp.
CCGGATCCGCCGGCCACCAGGAACAACGGCCCGCCCAGGTCGTCGTCCCAGACGAAGTACCCGCCGATCGGGCCGCGGAGCTCGAGCTCGTCCCCGACCCGCAACTCGTCGACCAGGTACGGCGAGACCTCACCGTCGTCGAGCCGCTCGACCGTCAGCATCAGGTGCTCGTCCTCGGGCGCCGACGCGATCGAGTAACTCCGTTGCGCCTGATACCCGTCGGGCGCCGTCAGCCGGACGTCGACGTGCTGCCCCGCCCGATGTCCGATCCATTCGGGAACCGCCAACGTGATGGTCCTGGTCCGCGGCGTCTCGACGACGGTGTCGACCACCCTGCCGGTCTGCCAGTTCAGTCGCCGCTGTAACGCTGTTCTTTCCACGGGTCTCCGTAGTTGTGATAGCCGAACATCTCCCAGAAACCCGCCTCGTCGTACGGACGCAGGTCAAGCCCCCGCACCCACTTCGCGCTCTTCCAGAAGTAGAGGTGCGGCACGAGCAGCCGAGCCGGTCCGCCGTGCTCGGCCGGCAGCGGCTGCCCGTCGTACTCGTCGACGATCCAGGCCCGGCCGCCGCGCAGATCCTCGAGCGGCAGGTTGGTGGTGTAGCCACCGTCCGAGTACGCCAGCGCGTACGGCGCCGTGGTGCCGACCGCGGCGAGCAACGTGTCCAGCGAGACGCCGGACCACATCGTGTCGAGCTTCGACCACTTGGTCACGCAGTGGATGTCGACGGTGAACGTCTCCCGGGGCAAGGCCCGGAACTCCTGCCACGACCAGGAGACCGGATGGTCGACCGCACCCTGGATCGTGAACTGCCACGAGTCCAGCTCCGCCCGCGGCGTCGGTCCGGCCGACAGGACGGGGAACTCCTTCGTCAGGTACTGACCGGGGGGCACCCGGTCAGAGTCGGCCGTCGTCCGCCGACCGTGGAAGCCCCGCGTGACCGCCATCGCCGCTCTCCTCGCTGCAGTTTCTGCCTGCACCGATCCGATCACGTCACGGCAGGTGATCGCCCCCGTAACTACCCCAGTCCGGTCCCCGGGATCCGGTAGAACTCGCGGGCGGTCCGGGAGTAGATCTGCTCGCGGTCGGTGTCGGAGAGGTCGGCCAGCGCATCGGACAGCGCGGCGAAGACCTGGTCGTACCCGCCGAACGCCGTGGAGATCGGCCAGTCGCCGCCGTACATCAGGCGGTTCGGGCCGAAGATCTCCAGCGCGCGATCGACGTACGGCCGGATCGGCTCGCCGTACAGACCGGAGATCTTCGCATGCACGAGCGGGTTCTGCGCGGCGGCCTCGATCAGGCTCCACCACGGCTCGCGGTCCGGTTCGCCGATCGGCGGCTTGGCGAGGTGGTCGATGACGATCCGCAGGCCAGGGTGCCGTTCGGACAGGGTCGGCACGTGTTCGAGGTGCCGCGGCAGTACGGCGACGTAGTCGAACGTCACGTCCGCTTCCTCGAGAACGCCGAGGCCCTCGTCGACGTCCGGCCGCAGGATCCAGTCCGGGTCCGGGAGGTCATGGATCAGGTTGCGGATGCCGACCACGCGCGGGTCCGTCCGCAACTCCGCGAGCCGCTCGGCCGCACGCCCGGGCCGATCGAGCGGCACGTACGCGACGATCGCGGCGACCTCGCTCGCGGAGACCTCGAGCATCAGATCGGTGTCGCGGTCGTCGTCGTCGGACTGCACGAGCACGGTCGCGTCGACACCGTTACGGATCAGCTGCGGCCGCAGTTCCTCGAAGGTGAAGGTCCGGTTCCACTGCGGCACCTGCGGACCGAGCCAGCGGTACGGCGAACGCTCCAGGTCCCAGACGTGCTGGTGTGCATCGATGATCATGCCGGACCTCGCTTGTCGACCAGGTACAGGTGGGTGAGGACGAGAACAGTCTCCGCGCGCTGGTTGGTCACGGTCACCAATTCATGCACGTACCCGTGGGTCTCGGGCATCCGCTTGTGGTCGGCCTTCGCGGTGATCTCCGCGGTCACCGTGATGGTGTCGCCGATGAACACCGGCTTGATGAAGCGGATCTTGTCGTACCCGTACGACATCGCCCGCGGGTTGATGTCGCCGGCCGTCATCCCGACCGCGACCGACAAGATCAGCGTGCCGTGTGCGATCCGCTGCCCGGCCGGCTGGGTCGCCATCCACTCGGCATCCAGGTGATGCGGGAAGAAATCGCCCGTCTGCCCGGCGTGCAGCACGATGTCGGCCTCGGTGATCGTACGGCCGACCGTCGTCCGGCTCTCCCCGATCGCGTAGTCCCCGAACCACCGCTCCGCTACCTTCATCGCTCCCCCAACAGCCGCTCGGCCAGTTCACTCGCCCGCCGGACCAGCTCGGCATCGGTCAGCTCGCCGCGCAACGTCGCGGTCACCCACGGCGAGACAACCTCCTGGAACTCCATGTAGCCGGCCGTCCGCGGTCGGACCCACGCACCTTCGAGCGTCCGCCGCGTCCCCCGGAAGAAGTCCCACGAGTCCTCGTTGAGCCGGTCGTCGTCCCACGACGACGCGTACCCGGGCTGCCCGCCCGCGTCGTAGTACACCCCCGCCTGCACCTGCGGCGACGCCAACCAGATCGCGTACGCGCGCGCCGCGTCGACATCATGCGAGTACGCCGACACCGCG
>DASSDE010000487.1:0-3353 GCA_035697365.1 Kribbella sp.
CCGCGATGGGCACAACTGATCGCCCCCGGCCGTGGCACGCCTGATCCGCCACCGACAAGGCTTGCGAGCGACGCGGTGTGGTGTGGCGCGATGAAGGGCGGGCGGGTGACCAGTTCGGCATCGCTGGTGAGCATGCCGGCCAGCGAATGCACGGCCGAGACCTCCAGCGAGTCCTCCATCGACAGGTCCGGCAGCAGCCCACCAAGTCGCTCCGCGAGCATGGTCTTCCCGGACCCGGGCGGCCCGTGCAGGAAGAGGTTGTGGCCGCCGGCCGCAGCGACCTCGATCGCGCGCCGCCCGTCGCGGTGGCCGATGATGTCGTCGAGGTCGACGTCGGGCACCCGTGCGAGGGACTCGGACAGCAGCCGTGGCTCGGCGCGGGACGGCGCTTCGTCGGGGACCTCGGTGCCGCGCAGCAGCGCAAGCACCTGGCGGAGCGAGCGAACGCCGTACACCTCGATGCCCGGAACCAGACGAGCCTCGTTGGCGTTCAGATCGGGGACCACGATGCGCTCGAAGCTCGCTCGGGCTGCCGCGAGGGTCATCGCCAGCGCGCCACGAACCTCCCGGACCCGCCCGTCGAGGCCGAGCTCGCCGATCACCGCCGTCTGCCGGAGCGCCCCGCGGTCGACAACGCCGGCCGCGGTGAGCAGGCTGAGCGCGATCGCAACGTCATAATGCGAGCCGGTCTTGGGCAGGGTCGCCGGTGAGAGCCCGATGGTGATCTTGCGATCGGGGAACCGCTCGCCACTGTTCACGACAGCGGCGCGGACGCGGTCCCGGGCCTCGGTCAGCGAGGCGTCCGGCAGTCCGATCAGGGTCGTCTTCGGCAGGCCTTGGGAAATGTCGGTCTCGACCTCGACCAAGTGCCCTTCCAGCCCGACCAGCGCGACGGACCAGGTGTGGGCGAGCGCCATCAGGCTGCACCCCGGAGGTGATCCACCTGGGGCGGAGTGTTGTTGTCGAAGACGATCGCGACAACGTCGATCCGGATCGCCGCCGCCCGGACCTGATGCGTCTGCAGCCAGCGCCCGGCGAGCCTGCGGAGGGTGGTCAGCTTCTTGTAGGTGATCGCCTCCAGCGGGGTGCCGTAGTTCAGCCCGCGGCGGGTCTTCACCTCGCAGATGACCAGGGTGTCGTCCTCGCGCGCCACGATGTCGATCTCGCCCAGCTCACAACGCCAGTTGCGCTCCAGCACAGAGAAGCCGTTGCTGGTGAGATACCTCGCGGCGAGATCTTCGCCGTACTGCCCGACTGCGGTCTTGGTGTGCATTGATGACCACCTCCGGCAGAGAAGATGCCGGTTTCGGGCCACAATTCAGCCGCCATTTTTCAGCTGTGGACAACCGCCGCCCCGCCAGCGAAATGGCGGCTCCCACTAGTTGCGCATGTGTTTGCCGCGGGTGGATTTGGAGGGTTGCTGGTCGGGTGGCGTGCGAATGGCGCGGAGCTCGTTGGGACGTTCCTGGTCGTGGCGGATCGCCTGCAGGCCGCCGGTTCCGGGGTCGGTGTCGCCGAGGTCGAAGTCCCAGCTGTCCTCGTTCGCGAGGCGGCTGTGCCAGCGGCCGTAGAGGCCGTAGATCGCAATGCCGATCAGCATCCAGACGAAGAACTTGATCCAGGTGCCGGTCTTCAGGTTGAGCATCAGCCACACGGTCGCGGCCAGTGACAACAGCGGGATGAGCGGCACCAGCGGCACCCGGAACCCACGCTCCAGGTTCGGCTCTGTACGTCGCAGCCTCAGCACACCGACAGCGCAGAACGCGAAGCAGAAGAGCGCACCGATGACCAGAATCTCCTCGAGCTCCAGCACCTTCGGGTAGAGGGTCAGCACCAGCGCCGCGATACCTGCGGCGGCTGCAGCGCGGGCCGGCGACGAGTACACCCGGCTGACGCGGCCGAGGCTCTTCGGCAGGAGGCCGTCACGGCCCATGTTGAACAGCACCCGGCTCTGCGCGATCAGGACGACCATGATCACGGTCATCAACGCAAGCAGAGCCCCGACATTGACGACCTTCGCCGCCCAGCCGACGCCGACCGCGGACAGTGCCTCGGAGACCGGTGCGGACCCGCCGAGCTTCGCGTACGGCCGCATGCCGATCAGGACGACCGCCATCGCGATGTAGAGGATCGTCACCGCGCCGACGCCGAGCAGCATGCCCTGCGGCACGGTCTTGCGCGGGCTCCGGGCGTCCTCGGACGCGGTCGCGATCAGGTCGAAGCCGATGTAGGCGAACACGATCGTGCTCGCGGCCGTGAAGATGCCCATCGTCCCGAACGTTCCGAACGCGGAGTCCAGCACCCAGCCGAGCACCGTGGGATCGGCCGTCGCAGGCGCGGCCCGGGACGGTGGCACGAACGGGTGGTAGTTCGCCATCTTGATGTGGGTCGCGCCGACGATCACCACGAGCAGAATCACCGCGACCTTGGCGATCACGACGATGGTCAGCACCCGGGAGGACAGCTTGGTGCCGGTGACGATCAGTGCGGTCAGGATCAGCAGCAGCAGCGGGGCGACGAGGTTCACCTTCGCCTCGGGGCCGAAGAACTGGGCGATCCCGCTCGGGAGCGTGACGCCGAATCCGTCCAGGGTGGCAATGAAGTACGCCGACCAGACACGCGAGACGATCGCGGCAGCGGTGACGAGCTCGAGCACGAGTGCCCAGCCGACCAGCCAGGCCCACATCTCGCCGAAGGTCACATAACTGAAGGTGTACGCGCTACCGGAGACCGGGATCGTGGACGACAGTTCGGCGTAACAGGCCGCGGCCAGCAGACAGACGATCGCGGCAATCACGAACGACAGAATCACGGCCGGTCCGGCGACATTTGCCGCCTGGACGCCGCTGATGCTGAAAATGCCTGAGCCGATCATCACGCCCAGGCCGAGTACAACCAGGTCGCGACGACCGAACAAACGCGGCAGACGGTGCCGCGCGTCCTCGACTCGAGTGAACGCCGACTCGACCGGCAGGCGCCGGCCTACGGTCTGTCCGTTCGCTGAGGGGGCCATGGTCAGGGGTGCCTCCGTTGCTACTAGGGCAATCGGGCCGAACAGTAGTCGACCGTCGGGCTGTCGACCAGACCTCCTTTTGCTCGGCACCGCGCGGCTGCTTGCAGTGCCGGGCCGCCTCACGCATCGTCGAGGTATGACGCCGGACGAAGTCAGCGGAAACCCTTCCAGGCCGGAAGGTTTCACTGTGTTACTGGCCGACTACGAAAGGCATCTAACGGCGGAAAGAGACCTCAGCACTCACTCCGTGAGAGCCTACATCGGAGATGTCGCGGATTTACTCGAACATTTGATTCGGCTTGGTCACGATGATCTCGGCAGCCTCGATATCCGGGGTCTA
>DASSDE010000488.1:0-8997 GCA_035697365.1 Kribbella sp.
GGACGTCCTCGGTGTCCGCGACACTGCCCAGCACGTTGTACACGATCGAGAACAGCAGTTCCCGGTGTTCCAGGAAGTCATCCGTTGCGTTCATACCGACTAGGAGTCTGCGCGGCGCAGAAGTGTGACATCAAGGTAGGGGCCAGGTGAACCCGCGGCGCACCTACGCTGATCCGGGCGAACCCGTTGGAGGAGTCATGGCCAGAGGGCTGATCGGTTACGACGATCCGTGTTCCCCGTGGGCGATCTCGGTGGCGGAGGCCGTCGAGGCGACCGCGAACCGGGCCACCCGCTGGCGTGGACTCGACATCGTGGTGCATGCGAAGAGCTGGACGCCGCGAGACCCGGCGGAGGATCTGCGGATGCTCGACAGCCCGCTGTTCCTGACCGAGGACCTGGCCGACGTGGTCCGCGACGCGCGCCTGCGCGACCGGGTTCGCGATCCGGCGAAGCTGGTGCAGGCTACCGCGTACGTGACGTCACAGGCCGCCTCGCTGAGCAGTCCGGAGTACGACAACATCGGTGCGATCCACAGGCCGGAGGCGTACCTGGACACCGGTCTGGGCGATGTCTGGACGCAGGAGCGGCTGGCCGAGGTGTGGCCGCGGACCGAGTCCGCGACTGTGCTTCCCGCCGAGCAGGTCCCCGGCTTCGCGTTCGCCGGCCGGAATCCGGAGGCGGCGCAGGCCACCCGCGCGTTGATGACCGAGGTCGTGCGGCAGCAGGGCGGTACGGCACCCGGTCCGGACGACTACGCCGCACTCTCGGACTGGATGCTGTCGGTGAAGCCCGACCGGCGCTGGGGAGAAGTGATGGCGCTGCTGCCGCACACCGACACGCTGCCGGAGCGCGATCGCTGGCAGGCGGAAACCACGCTGTACAAGGGCTTCGAGGCAGCCGTCGACCAAGGCAAACCGGAGCTGGCCGCCGACGCCGTCCGCACGGTCGCCGCGAAGGTCGATCCGGTGCTCCGCAAGATCACCCACGATGCCGCCCTCGCCGCAGCCGGTGCTGCCGTCAGCACCGGCACCGGCACGAGCACCGGCGCCAGCTCGAGCACCAGCACCAGCGCCAGCGCCAGCGCCAGCGCCAGCGCCAGCTCGAGCACCGGCGCCGACCGGGCCGGCACCGGCACGATCACCAGCGCCGGCGCCGACCGAGCCCGGCCGGGCCGACGCCCCGCCGGCCCCGGCCGACGAGAGCACGGGCTCGGCTGATGCGGCACCCGCTCGGCCCGTGCGGCGCCGGCTCGGGGTGGCGATTACTCCGGGTCGTAGGCGAGGTTTGGGCGTAGCCAGCGTTCGACCTCGGTGACCGGAAGGTTGCGCCGTACGGCGTAGTCCTCGATCTGGTCACGCCCAAGCCGACCGACGCTGAAGTACCGCGCGGCCGGGTGCGCGAAGATCAGGCCGCTGACCGCGGCGGCCGGCGTCATCGCGTACGACTCGGTCAGCCCGAGACCGATCTGCTCCGCCTCCAGCAGCTCGAACAGGTCGAGCTTCTCGGTGTGGTCCGGGCTCGCCGGGTACCCGAGGGCCGGCCGGATGCCGCGGAACCGCTCCGCGTGCAGGTCCTCCAGTACCGGCTGGACGTCGGGCTCGAACCAGGCCTTCCGCGCCTCCAGGTGGATCCACTCCGCGAACGCCTCCGCCAGCCGGTCGGCCAGCGCCTTCACCATGATCGCCTTGTAGTCGTCGCCCAGTTCCTCGTACGACTTCGCAAGCACTTCGGCGCCGTGGATCGCGACCCCGAATCCGCCCAGGTGATCGCCGGCCGGAGCGATGTAGTCGGCCAGGCTGCGGTTCGCCCGGCCGGCCGGCTTCGCGGTCTGCTGGCGCAGCATCGGGAACGACCGGTCCAGTCCGTCGAGGACGATGTCGTCGCCCTCGCTGTGCGCCGGCCAGAACCCGTACACGCCCTGGGCCGTGAACGATCCGTTCGCGATGATCTCGTCGAGCAAGGTGTTCGCGTCGTCGAACAGCTCGCGCGCGACCGGCTGGTCGAGTATCGCCGGATACTTCCCCTTCAACTCCCAGGCCAGGAACAGGAACTGCCAGTCGATCATCGCGCGCAGCGTCTCGATGCTCGGCGTGACCCGCTTCATCCCGGTGAACGCCGGCACCGGCAACTCGCCGTACTCCACCTGCTCCTTGTTGGCCCGCGCCTCGGCCAGCGTCAGCATCGGGGCGCGCTGCTTGTTCGCGTGCTGCTCACGGAGCCGCTCCTGCTCGATACTGTTGCTCTTGGCAAGCGCCTCGGCGCGGCCGTCGTCGAGGAGATCCGACACCACTCCAACCACCCGGGACGCATCCAGGACGTGCACGGTGGTGTTCTCGTACGCGGGCGCGATCCGGACCGCGGTGTGCTGTTTGGAGGTCGTCGCGCCACCGATCAGCAACGGGAGCTTCAGCCCGCGACGCTGCATCTCGGCCGCCACCGACACCATCTCGTCCAGCGACGGCGTGATCAGCCCGGACAGACCAACCGCGTCCGCGCCCTCGGCGACCGCAGTATCGAGAATCCTTGCCGCAGGCACCATCACGCCCAGGTCGATGACCTCGTAGTTGTTGCAGCCGAGCACCACGCCGACGATGTTCTTGCCGATGTCGTGGACGTCGCCCTTCACGGTCGCGAGCACGACCTTGCCCTGCCCGCGGACCATCTCCGCACGGCCTTCGCGGCGGGCCTGCTCCTTCTCCTCCTCCATGAACGGCTCGAGGTACGCGACCGAGCGCTTCATCACCCGCGCGCTCTTCACCACCTGCGGCAGGAACATCTTGCCCGCGCCGAACAGGTCGCCGACGATCTTCATCCCGTCCATCAACGGGCCCTCGATCACCTCGAGCGGACGGGGCAACAGCTGCCGCGCCTCCTCGGTGTCGGCCTCGATGTAGTCGACGATGCCGTGCACGAGCGCGTGCGACAGCCGTTCCTGGACCGAGCCCTCCCGCCAGGTCAGGTCGACCTCGCGCTGCTTGCCCTTGCCCTTCACGTTCTCCGCGAAGGTGACCAGACGATCGGTGGCGTCGTCGCGACGGTCGAAGATCACGTCCTCGACCAGCTCCAGCAGGTCCTTCGGGATGTCTTCGTACACCGCGAGCTGGCCGGCGTTCACGATTCCCATGTCCAACCCGACCTTGCCGGCGTGGTACAGGAACGCGGAGTGCATCGCCTCCCGGACGATGTCGTTGCCGCGGAACGAGAACGACAGGTTCGAGATGCCACCGCTGATGTGGACGCCCGGGCAGCGTGCCTTGATCAGCGGCAGACTGTCGATGAAGTTCTTCGCGTACCCGTTGTGCTCGGACATGCCGGTCGCAACGGCCAGTACGTTCGGGTCGAAGATGATGTCCTCGGCCGGGAAGCCGATCCCGGTGAGCAGGTCGTACGCGCGACCGCAGATCGCCACCTTGCGCTCGACGGTGTCCGCCTGGCCCTGCTCGTCGAACGCCATCACCACCGCGCCGGCGCCGAAGTCCATGATCCTTCGGGCCCGGTCGAGGAACTCCTCCTCGCCCTCCTTCAGGCTGATCGAGTTGACCACGCCCTTGCCCTGCACGCAGCGCAGGCCGGCCTCGAGCACCGACCACTTCGAGCTGTCGATCATGATCGGGATCCGGGCCACCTCGGGCTCGGTCGCGATCAGGTTCAGGAACGTGGTCATCGCCTGCTCGCTGTCCAGCAGGTCGGCGTCCATGTTCACGTCCAGCAGGTTCGCGCCGCCGCGCACCTGCTCCAGCGCCACGTCGACCGCGGCCTGGTGGTTGTCGCCCTCGATCAGCCGGCGGAACTTCGCCGAGCCGGTCACGTTGGTGCGCTCGCCGATCATCACGAAACCGGTGTCCTGGCCGATCTTGAACGGCTCCAGCCCCGAGAACCGAGTGGTGTGATCGGCCGGTACGACGGTCCGCGGCTTGACGTTCTGTACGGCCTCGGCGATCCGCCCGATGTGCGCGGGCGTCGTACCGCAACAGCCGCCGACGATGTTGACCAGACCGGACTGCGCGAACTCCTCGATCATCCCGGCCGTCTCGTCGGGCGTCTCGTCGTACCCGCCGAACGCGTTCGGGAGGCCGGCGTTCGGGTGCGAGGCGACGTACGTACCGGCGAACCGGGCCAGGTCGACCACGTGCGGGCGCATCTCGGCGGCACCGAGCGAGCAGTTCACGCCGACGACCAGCGGGTTCGCGTGCTCGACCGAGCTCCAGAACGCCTCGACGGTCTGGCCCGAGAGCGTGCGGCCGCTCAGGTCGACGATCGTCACCGAGATCCACAGCGGCAGGTGCGGCGCGACCTCACGCGCCGCGGCGACAGCCGCCTTCGCGTTCAGGGTGTCGAAGATGGTCTCGATCAGCAGCAGGTCGACACCGCCCTCGGCGAGCGCGGCGATCTGCTCGGCGTAGGTGTCCTTGACCTGCTCGAACGTGACCGCTCGGTACGCCGGGTCCTCGACGCGTGGGCTCAGCGACAGCGTGACGTTCAGCGGGCCGATCGATCCGGCGACGAACTTCGGGCTGCCCGGGGTCGCGAACTCGTCGGCCGCCTGCCGCGCGAGGCGGGCGCCGGCCAGGTTCATCTCGCGGACGTACTGCTGCAGGCCGTAGTCGGCCTGGCCGATGCTGGACGCGGTGAACGTGTTCGTGGTGGTGATGTCGGCGCCGGCCGCCAGGTACTGCCGGTGGACGTCGAGGATCACGTCCGGACGGGTCAGGTTGACCAGGTCCGGGTCACCGGTGACGTCGTGTGTCGCGTCGTTGTAGCGGTCGGGCTGGTAGTCCTCGGGCATGAGCTTGGCGTTCTGCAGCATCGTGCCCCAGGCACCGTCCAGCACGACGATCCGCTCGTCGAGCAGCTCGCGCAGCGCGGTCTCACTCATCTGCCGTCCCCTCCAGAAACGATCTCCGGAGGCGCCCTTGCAGGGTGCACGCGGGTCTTCGCCGGCTGTGCACTCAGGTCGAGCGTGGCGGACCCGTGGCCCGTTGCAGCGCCTCTCGGCCTGGATCGTCCATGCTAGCGGCGTCACCCCGCGCAGCCAGCACGCTGGATCACATTCTGAGACGATGTCTCACGGGGTGATCAAGGCCTGCAGGCCCGGCGCGTACAGCGCGACGATCGCATCGAGGTCGGCGGCGGCGATGACGCCGGACCGGTCGATCGCGATCGCGGCGCCGAGGCCGAGCAGCTGAGCGGTGACCAGGGCGGCCCGCAGCTCGGCGTCCGCGCCGGTCAGCCGGGCGATGAACGCGCGGGTGACCTGGTCGCGGAAGTGCTCGCGGATCTGCGCCCGCTCGTCACCCTTGCCGGCCGCGAACACGACCCGGACGAGCAGGTCCTGGTCGTTCTCGCGGCGGTACTCGACCAGCGTCCGGACGGCGTGCTCGGCGAGCCGCTCGTTCGGGGCGGCGAGCAGCAGTTGCGCCGCCTCACTGAAGTCGGCGACCCGCTCGAAGAGCGCTTCCTTGCTGCCGTAGTGCTTGACGATCAGGGCGGCGCTGACACCCGCGTCCGCCGCCACCCCGCGGAGCGTGACCGCCTCGTACGGCTCGCGGGCGAACGCCTTCCGCGCCGCGCGCAGGATCGCAGTACGCCCCGGGTCCGTCACGCCGTCGTCACCTCGTAGGCCGGCTCCTTCCGGCGTACCGGAATCAGCAGCACCAGGCCGGCCGCGACCACCGCGGCGACGCCCGCGATCACGAACACGGTCAGGTACGCCGACAGTGCGGGCGCGACCTTGCCCGCCTGGGCGATCGTCACGTTGGCCAGCACCGTGGCCACGATCGTGCTGCAGATCGCCTGCCCGATCGTGCGCATCAGCGTGTTGAGGCCGTTCGCGGCGGCTGTCTCGGTCACCGGAACAGCATGCAGGATCAGCGCCGGAAGTGCCGAGTACGCGATGGCGGTGCCGGCCGACACGACCGTCGCACCGACCACGATGCCGGCGACGTTGCTGCTGGTGAAGAGCCGCACGACATACCCGGCCGCCATGATCACCGACGCGATCGCGAGCGTGAACCGCGGGCCGCGCACGCCGGAGATCCGCGCCGACACCGGTGACAACAGCACCATCGCGACACCGCCGGGCAGCAGGCACAGGCCGCTCACCACGATCGACTTCCCCAAGCCGTACCCGGTCCAGGTCGGCTCCTGGACGAGCTGCGCAGTCGAGAGCGAGTTCGCATAGAAGGCGAATCCGATCAGCAGCGCGCCGAGGTTCGTGAACAGTACGCCAGGACGCGCGGACACCCGCAGGTCGACGAGCGGGCTCTTCGTACGCAGTTCGTACCAGCCCCAGAACGGGACGAGCAGCAGCGCGACGGCGTACAGACCGATGAGTTTCGGGGCACTCCAGGCGTTGCTCTTGGAGACGGCGAGCAGGAGGCAGACGAGGAACGCACTGAGACCGAGCGCGCCGACGAAGTCGAAGCGGCCGCTGCTGCGGACGGCGGACTCGGGGACGATCAGCAGGACGAGCACGATATCGAGCACGCCGAGGCCGAGGTTGATCCAGAACATCGTGTGCCAGTTCGCGTACTCGACCACCAGCGTGGCGGCCGGGATGCCGAACGCGGCACCGATCCCCAGCGTCGAACTCATGATCGCGATCGACGGGATCACCCGATGCTGCGGCAGCTCGTCGCGCAAAATGCTGATGCCCAGCGGCACCACCGCGACCGCGGCACCCTGGAACGCGCGGCCGACGATCAGCACGGTCAAGTTCGAACTGATTGCGCAGAGCAACGAACCGACGATCATCGACGACAACGCGATCAGCAACACCCGGCGCTTGCCGTACATGTCACCGGCGCGTCCCAGCAGCGGGGTGAACACCGCCCCGGTCAGCAGCGTGATCGTGATCAGCCAACTGACGTCGGACGCCGGACTGTGCGTGATCTCAGGAAGTTCAGGAAGCAGCGGTACAACGATGGTCTGGCTGATCGAGACCAGCACACCGCAAAACGCGAGCGCAGCCAAAATCAGACGTGGACGGACAACAGGCCGAACGCTCAAGCGAAGTCCTCACAGGGGTAAACAACTGTCAACTCAACAATAGTAAACACCCGTTCACCACCTCTCTTCCCCCACCCCGGAGTCGTCAACCACCGCCCACCCGGCCGGCCCGCCCAGGTCCCCCGGCTCCCAACCCTCGATCACACCGACTCGTGGCAAACGGCTCCACCTACAAAACCCGAGTCGTGGAATTCGGCCCGGAAGACCCCACTTGGGTTCAGGGGGTGGTTGCAACACCTTGAGTTTCTGGAGGTGTTGTGATGGTTGAGGCTGGCAGGCCGTCGGTGGCGCGTGAGTTGCAGCGGCTGTTTTGGTTGCGGGTTCGGTCGGGGTTGAGCTTTGAGGATGCGGCGCGGGTGGTGGGGGTTGCGCCCAGGACCGCGTTCCGGTGGGTGCGCGAAGGTGGCGGCATGCCGATGGTTGAGCTGGGCGGTGTGTCGGGTCGGTACTTGAGTCTGGTCGAGCGAGAGGAGATCGCGATCGGGCTGGCCGAGGGGTGCAGTATCCGGGAGATCGCCCGGCGGCTGGGCCGGTCGGCCTCGACAGTGAGCAGGGAGATCAAACGCAACAGCGCGACTCGGCTGTACCGGTCCCGGCCGGACCGTGATGGCCGTCCGGTCCCGCTGTATCGGGCGAGTCTGGCGCAGTCGAAGGCGGACAAGGCCGCGCGGCGGCCGAAGCCTGCCAGACTGGCGGTGCAGCACCGGTTGCGGTGGCGGGTGCAGGCCGGGCTCCGGCTGCGGTGGAGCCCCGAGCAGATCGCCCGGCGGCTGCGCGAGGACTTTCCCGATGCGCCGGAGATGTGGGTGTCGCACGAGACGATCTACCAAGCCCTTTACGTGCAGGGCCGCGGTGCGCTGCGCCGCGAGCTCACCCGCTGCCTGCGCACCGGCCGCGCGCTCCGGGTCCCGCAACGGCGCCCGGACCAGCGCCGCGGACGGATCCCGGGCATGGTGATGATCTCCGAGCGGCCGGCCGAGGCCGCCGACCGCGCCGTACCCGGCCACTGGGAAGGCGACCTGATCATGGGCGCGGGCAACGGCTCGGCGATCGGCACCCTGGTCGAACGCACCACCCGGTATGTGATGCTGCTGCACCTGCCCCACAGCACCGAAGCCGCCGCGGTCCGCGACGCCATGCTCGACGCGATCACCACCCTGCCCGAACACCTGTGGCGATCCCTGACCTGGGACCAGGGCAAAGAGATGGCCCGCCACCGCGAGATCACCCTCGCCACCGACCTGCCCATCTACTTCTGCGACCCCCACAGCCCATGGCAACGCGGATCCAACGAGAACACCAACGGGCTACTGCGCCAGTACTTCCCCAAAGGCACAGACCTGTCCGGCCACACCCACGAACACCTCAACTTCGTCGCCGTCCAACTCAACGGCCGCCCCCGCAAAACCCTCGACTGGAAAACCCCCGCTGAAGCCCTCAACCAACTACTGTCGAACCCCTACCCAACACGTGTTGCAACAACTCCTTGAATCCGCCCCACCAAACCCAGCCAAAACCAACGACTCAGCAACCACACCCCGCCCAGGACGAGCCTGACCCGCAAAGGACCGACCAGCGGCCCACCCGGCCAGACCCAGCCCAGCCGCCCGCCACCCAACCCTCCATCACGCCGAGTCGTGGCAAACGGCTCCACTCCTGTACGCCGAGTCGTGGCAAACGGCTCTACTCCCGACGCCGAGTCGTGGATTCGGGTCGGCGTACGGCACCAATTTCCACGACTCGGCGGATCGCAGACGGTCGTCCCGGCCCATCCGTTCGGTTGCGTCCGGCGGGGGCTGGGGTTTGGCAGGGCGCCAGATCCCGCCGGCCGGTCGAGTGATTCACCAGACCACGCCAGGGCAAGTCGCCGACGACGTACGTGGGGTGGGCGATGAGTTGCAGTTGGGCAAGGTCGCGGAGGACATGCACGAGCGGGTGCAGGCTGCAGCGGGCCGGGTTGGCTGGTGGGTGTGGCGTGTGCGATGGGCC
>DASSDE010000489.1:0-7695 GCA_035697365.1 Kribbella sp.
CGACCGCGACGCGTTGCGAGCAGCGCTGCCCGTCCTCGGCGCACTGGCCGAACGCCTGCATCCGGAGGAACTGAAGGAGCGCTTATGAGTACGGACGCTGCGGTTGACGTGAGCGGATTGAGTCATCGGTTCGGGGATCATGTCGCGGTCGACAGTCTCGATCTGAGCGTCTCCCCCGGCGAGTGTTTCGGCCTGCTCGGCCCGAACGGCGCGGGCAAGACGACCACCTTGCGGGTGCTGAACACGCTCTACCCGCCACAGGCCGGTACGGTCCGGATCTTCGGCCTCGACGTCCACGCTCAGGCCATGTCCGTGCGGCGGATGCTCGGCTACGTACCGCAGCAGTTGTCGATCGAGGGCGCGCTGACCGGCCGCGAGAACGTGTCCTGGTTCGCGCGGTTGTTCGACGTACCGCGGCGGGAACGGGCCGCGCGGGTCGCCGAGGTACTGGAGATCGTCGACCTCGCCGATGCGGCCGACCGACTCGCGTCGACGTACTCCGGCGGCATGGTGCGGCGGCTCGAGCTGGCCCAGGCGCTGGTCAACCGGCCCGCGCTGCTCGTGCTGGACGAGCCGACGGTCGGCCTCGACCCGGTCGCGCGCGACTCGGTGTGGGGGCGGGTCCAGGAGATGCAGGAGCGGTACGGGATGACCGTGCTGCTGACCACGCACTACATGGAGGAGGCCGACATCCTCTGCGACCGGGTCGCCTTGATGCACTTGGGGCGGCTGCGAGCTGTGGGGACGCCGACCGAGCTGAAGGCCGAGCTGGGCCCGGACGCCAGCCTCGAGGACGTGTTCCGGCACCACACCGGCGAAAGTCTGGAAGGCCAAGGGTCGGAGAAGGGAGGACTGCGCAATGTCCGTGGCACCCGTCGCACCGCCCAGCGGATGGGCTGAGTCGCGTCCGGTCCGGCTGTTCTCCAGGATCGGCACGTTCTGCCTGATCGAGCTGCAGAAGCTCCGGCACGACCGGACCGAGCTGATCACCCGCGCGATCCAGCCGGTGTTGTGGCTGGTGATCTTCGGGCAGACGTTCAGCCGGATCCGCGCGATCCCGACCGGCGACGTCCCGTACCTCGACTACCTGGCGCCCGGGATCATCGCGCAGTCGGCGCTGTTCGTCTCGATCTTCTACGGCATCCAGATCATCTGGGAACGCGACGCAGGCATCCTCACCAAGCTCCTGGTCACGCCGTCCCCGCGATCCGCACTGGTCGCAGGCAAAGCGTTCGCGGCCGGTGTCCGGACGATCGCGCAGGCCATCGTCGTACTGATCGTGGCCGCGCTGCTCGGCGTCAGCCTGACCTGGAATCCGCTCAAGCTGCTCGCCGTCCTGGTCGTGGTCGTGCTCGGCGCGGCGTTCTTCTCCTGCCTGTCGATGACGATCGCCGGCCTGGTGCTGCGCCGCGACCGGCTGATGGGGATCGGGCAGGCGATCACGATGCCGCTGTTCTTCGCGTCGAACGCGCTGTATCCGGTGTCGCTGATGCCCGGGTGGTTGCGAGCGATCTCGCACGTGAATCCGCTGACGTACGAGGTCAGTGCGCTGCGCGGACTCCTGATCGGGCAGCCGACGACCTACTGGCTCGACTTCACCGTCCTGATCGTGGCCGCGATCGCGGGCATCTGCGCTGCGTCCGCACTGCTTGGCCGGCTCGCACGCTAAAGGTCGTGGCGGATCCAGACGTTGGGTTCTACGTAGACGGCATGGTTGTGTTCGACGTCCACGTGGACCGGGACGAGCGCCTTCGGTACGACGACGTCGCCGGTCCGGTCGAAGGGCAGGCCGGTCCAGGTACGCCACTCGTCCAGGGTGCCGGCGATGACCATCGAGCGGGGTGCGACCTGGACGATCTCGCCGCCGGCCTTCACGTGGACCCGGAGCCAGGGGTCCACTGGTAGCCCGTCCGGCCGCCGTTGCTCGACGTACTCCGTCATCGGCTGATGCGCGTCCGTCTTGCCGTTCGGGCGGACCGGGGCGTAGAGCGCGGTGTGGCCCTTCGCCTGCACGGCCTGGCGCATCGTGGCGAGCATGGCGTGGGACAGGCCGCGGCCGAGGTGGGACGGCCGGATCAGGATCTCCAGCGCGCTCGAGACGTTCGGCGTACGGCCGTTGCGCAGATCCTGGAAGCCCCAGTGCAGCACGCGGTCCCAGCCGCCGGACGGGAGGTCGGTGCGGTGCTCGTCCGGGAACACGAACGGGATGCTGCGGCCGTGCGCGACGAACTCGCCGTCCTCGGTCGCGACCACGCACTGGTCCGGGAAGTGCACCGGGACCTGCCCCATGAACGCGTTGCCGATCGGGTCGTTGTGCATGAACGCCGGCCACGCGCCGGCGAACTCGTACATCCGCTCCAGGTACTCAGGCCGTTCGGCCAACGTGCTGATCTCCAACATGCCCCGCAGTCTGGCACCGGACCAGGATCAGTACGGCGACTGTGCTCGTGACGAGGCCCGCGCCGACCAGGGTGTGCGCAGGGCCGACCATGCCGATGATCGGACCGCCGGCGAGCATGCCGACCGCGCTGCTGGCGTTCACGACAACGCTCTGGCCGGAGAGCAAAGCGCGCCGCGCGGCCCCAGCCGACGACCGCGTGATGAGGACGGAGATCGCGGCGATGCCGATCACCACAGCCACACCTGACAGTCCGCCCATCAGCGCAACCATCGGCGGCGTCGTCCACACCCCCATGCCGATCCAGCACAGGCCGGACCAGCCCCAGGCCGCGACGGCGGTGAGCACCGGCTTCGTTCGACGTACGACTGCCAACGACACCGCGGTACCTAGAAGCGAGCCCACGCCGTACCCGGTCATGCCCGCGGCCAGGTAGACGCCTGGTTGCCCTCGTTGCTCCCCCAGCACCGACAGACCGAGGGTGAAGGCGAACCAGGTTGCGCAGCCGGTGCCGCGAGCAATCCAGCCGTAGACGACGTCCGTGCGGCCGCGGAGACTGTCTCGGATCGACGGGATCTCGGCTGCGGTCTCGGGTGGCCGTTCCGTACGTACTGTGCTGGCGAGGAGTCCGGCTCCGGCCACGGCGATGGCCTCGGTCCAGAGCAACTGGTTCGTGATGCCGGCTGCGACGGCGAGCGCGCCGACCGATGGCCCGACGAGCATCCCGATCCGGCGGAGGCCGTCCTGCCAGGTGAGCAGTAGAACTGCCCGGCCGTCGCCCCAGCGGTCGCCGGTGTCTGCGAGGAGTGCGGAGCGTCCTGGGTTCGCCAGTGCGTCGCCGGAGCCGAGCAGTAGCCCGCTGAGGATCAGTAACCCTGGTGAGAGTAGGCCGAGCCCGGCGGCGGCTGGAACTGACGCCAGGGCGATCGCCGACACCAGAGCCACCACGGCCAACCGCGGACCGGAGTCCACCCATTGCCGCGCCTTGCGCGCCCACCACGGTGACAGCAGCACCGGTACGCCCGCCGCGCCGCCAACCAGGCCGGTCGCGGCAACCGACCCTGTCTCGCGGAGGATCACCAACGGCAACGCGACCTGAGCAACCCGGAAGGCGAAGTCCGCCGTACCGCTGCCCGCGAGCAGCGCCAGCGCCTGCGTCCTTGCCCTCACCCCTTCAATTGTTGGCTTCTCAGGTAGCCCCTGGTAGCTGCCGGCGGTTGGCTGCTTGCCATAGGCTGGTCCTATGGCTTCATTGCCGTCGGTCGAAGACCTGCGCCTGGTCCAGGCCGTCACCCGTACTGGCGCAGTCGGTACTGCCGCCCGCGAGCTCCGCATCTCGCAGCCGTCGGCATCACAGCGCCTCGCCCGCCTCGAACGCCTCTGTGGCACCAAACTTTTCCATCGCGACACCCGCGGTGCACGCCCGACGCCCGCGGGCGCCGAGCTCAGCCGCCGCGCGGACCACATCCTCGGACATCTCGAGGAGGTGTACGACGCCACCCGCGCGGCGGCGGTCACACAGTGCCTCGTCATCGGTACGTTCGCCAGCCTGGCGCCGATCCTGTTCCCGGTCCTCGACGCCGACCTCCCCGACCTCGAGATCGAGCAGCAGGTCGACCACGGTCACTTCCTCGTGGAACGCGTCGCCGAAGGCACGATGGACGCCGCCTTCATCGCGATCGCCGAGCAGATGACGCTCCCTCGCGGCACCGTCGCCCGCCGCGTCGGTCGCGACGAGCTCGTCCTGTTCGTCCCGCCCGGCGCACGTCCACCCGGTCGTGGCCGGCAGCCGCTCAAGGACCGGCCGGTCGCGTTCTCGACGTACGACCGCGGTATCGAGGACCTCCGCACCCGCCTCGCCGCCCTCGGCGCGATCCCGCGCCGCGGCGTCACCCTCAGCACCACTATCGCCATGGCCCGCCGCCGCGCCCACCTCGCCCTCATCCCCCGCAGCGCCCTCGCCACCGAACTACGCCCCGGCGAACACCTGACCCCCGCCCCCTTCCGCTACCGCCTGACGCTCTCAGTCGTCACCACCCCAACCCCGCCCAAACCCCTAATAACCCACCTCCCCCACCTCCGCACCACCTTGAACTTGTCGTGAGGACCGGTGCGTCGCGGCTCGGCGTGTTGCAGGACGATCTGACCAGTAGTGGTCATCCGCGTTGACCGGTGGGGGCCGGCGTTATCGGGTAGACGGTATGGCGACCGTCGACGACGTACGACGACAGTTCCGGAACCCGCCACCCGAGGGCCGGCCGATGATGCGCTGGTGGTGGTTCGGGCCGTCCATCGAGCGAGACGAAATCGATCGCGAGCTGAACGCAATGGCCGCCGCGGGACTCGGCGGTGCGGAGGTTGCGTTCGTCTACCCGATGGGACCGGTGACGGCACCGTTCGGGTCGCCGGAGTTCCTCGACCTGGTCGGTCACGCGGCACGGACGGCGCGTGGGCTCGGGTTGCGGTTCGACGTCACGCTCGGGAGCGGTTGGTCGTACGGCGGTCCGCACATCGGTACCGACCTGGCCGCGCGGCACCTGCAGTGGGATCGGCGCGAGATCGGCGCCGCGGCGTACGACGTGCCGATCGTGACGGCATGGCCCGGGGACGAGTTCGTGGCCGCGTACGTCGGTGACGGAGCGACTGGTGCGCCGTCGTCGTACGTCGAGGTGCCGGTGAGCGACGGCGTGCTCCACGTACCGGCCGGCGGGCAACCGCGCGAAGTGCTGATCGCGACGTCCCGCGTAACGGGACAGAACGTCAAGCGTGCGGCGGCCGGCGCCGAGGGGCACACACTCGATCACTACTCCGCGGAGGCTGCTCGCGAGCACATCCAGGCGGTCGCGGAGCCGTTGCTGAAGGCGGCGACGCCGGAGCTGCTCGGGTCGGTGTTCTGCGACAGTCTCGAGGTGTACCAGGGCGACTGGACGCCTGCGCTCTTCACCGAGTTCGCCGCACGTCGTGGGTACGACCTACGACCGCGGCTGTACGAACTGCTCGTCGACACGGCCGGCTCGCGGCAGCTGCGGATCGACTTCGGACGGACGTTGTCGGAGCTGTACGAAGACAATTTCCTCAAGGTGTTCCAGCAGTGGGCGGCCGGCTACGGCGTACCGTTCCGGATCCAGAGCTACGGCGAGCCGCCGGCGACGATGAGCAGCTATCGGCACGCCGACCTGTTCGAGGGCGAGGGGTGGGGCTGGACGCGGGTGCCCGAGACCCGTTGGGCGTCATCTGCGGCGAGCCTGTACGGCCGGTCGGTGGTGTCGGCAGAGGCCTGGACGTGGGTGCATTCGCCGTCGTTCCGCGCGACGCCGCTCGATCTGCAGGGCGAGGCGCACGAGCATTTCCTGTCCGGCGTGAACCAGCTGATCGGGCACGGCTGGCCGTACTCGCCGACGGATGGCCCTGGGCTCGGGTGGGTCTTCTACGCCTCGGGCGCGCTCGACGACCGCAATCCTTGGTGGCCGACGGCAACAGCCTTGTTCGGATCGCTGCACCGGTTGTCGTGGCTCCTGCAGCAGGGTACGCCGGTACGTCCGGTGAAGGTGTACGTCCCGGCGTCGGATGCGTACGCGACCGGGGCTCTCAATCTGTACCGCACCGTACGGCAGTTGATCCCGTCAGCGGTGCCGCGGACGATCCGCGAGGCTGGGCTGGACTTCGACCTGATCGACGACGATGCGGTTGCTGTCCTGGATCCAGGCGATGTGCCGCTGGTTGTCGTACCTGCAGGGACGACCACTCCCCCGTCTACCCGCGACTGGCTGGATGCTGTGACTGCGGCCGGAGGTGTCGTGGTCACCGACCCTGCCACGCTCGCCGATCGGTTGCCGCCGGCACCGTTCGCTCCGGTGGCCGATGTAGGCGTCGTCCACCGGCGGCTGGACGATGGTGACTTCTACTTCGTCGCCAACACCGGCACCGAGCTGCGTACGCTCACCTTCGACCACCCGATGGAACGCTGGAATCCGCTGACCGCCGACAGGACCATCACTCGAACCACGACGCTACACCCCTACGAGTCAGCCGTACTGGTCGGAGCGGAGGGCGAGCCCTCGAAGGCCCGGTCCACCACCCCGCTGGTCGCAGCAGTTCAGGGCTGGTCGGTTGCCTTTGACAACAACAACATTCGGCCGGTCACACTCCCACACCGCTGGGAGGACGATCCGGCGCTGGCGACGTACTCGGGCTCCGCGGCGTACCGCACAGAACTCGAGCTCCCAGCCACCAGCGACCGCCTGATCCTCGACCTCGGCCCCGGCGAACCGGTCGCGCCGGGCAGCGAGTCGTATCTCCCACCGAACTCCTACCGCGCCCTCATCATCCCGCCCGTCGGCGTTGCCGCGGACATCTGGCTCAACGACCTCCACTGCGGTTCGGTCTGGGCCCCGCCGTACCAGATCGACCTGACACCAGCCGCCCGTCCAGGCGTCAACGAGCTGCGCATAGTCGTACACAACACCGCCGCCAACGCCCTGTCCGCGGACCAGCACCTCCTCGACACAGCCGCCGAGGTCACTGCGCAGTACGGTCGACGCTTCGACCTGCAGCACGTCGAGCATGCCGGCGACTACGTCAGCTCCGGCCTGCTCGCCGTACCGCGAATTCTGCTTCAGGCCTGAGCCAGGAACCGATCCAGCACCCGCGAACCGAACTCCAGCGCCGACGTCGGCACCCGCTCGTCGATGCCGTGGAACATGCCCATGAAGTCCAGGTCCGGCGGCAGCTGCAGCGGTACGAAACCGAAGCACCGTACGCCCAGCCGGCTCCAGGACTTGGCGTCCGTACCGCCCGACATCAGCAGCGGCGCGAACCGGGCCTGCGCGTCCTCGGCCTGCACACACGCCTTCATCGCCTCGACCAGCCCGCCGCTGAACTCGGTCTCGAGCGCGATGTCGGTGACCACGGTCTCGCGCTGCACCTTGTCGCCGATCAGTTCGTCGATGGTCGCGTAGAACTCGTCCTCGTACCCGGGCAGGAACCGGCCGTCGATGTGCGCCTCGGCGTCGCCCGGGATCACGTTCACCTTGTAGCCGGCGTTCAGCATCGTCGGGTTCGCCGTGTTCCGGATCGTGGCGCCGAACATCCGGCTGAAGCTGCCGAGCTTCGCCAGCGTCGTCGTCATGTCGTCGGGGTCCAACTCGACCTCGAGTACGTCCTCGAGCGTCTTCAGGAACTCGGCCACGGTCGGCGTGACCCGCAGCGGCCATTCGTGCGACCCGATCCGGGTGACTGCCTCGACCAGGTTGGTGACCGCGTTGTCGGTGTTCACCATCGAGCCGTGACCCGCCGTA
>DASSDE010000490.1:0-3100 GCA_035697365.1 Kribbella sp.
CCCGCGTCGCGGTGACGACTTCGAGCGCCAGCGCGTCCCACCCGGCGTCGTCGGTCGGCAGGTCCCGGCCCTGCAGCGCCTCGTGCAGGTACATCCCGCAGTCCTCGGTCACTCCGAGGAAGCGCGATCCGCCACCGAGCAGTCCGGCCGCGAGCGCGCCTTGGAGCGAGTCCGGCGCGGAGAGGTAGGTCAGCCGGGCCGCGATCGCCGTCGGGGTGAACCCGTGGTCGGCGAGTGCGACCAGGACCGCCTCGAACACCCGCGTTTCCGACGGCGTCGGGCGGCGTAACGCGACCAGCCAGAAGGCAAGCTCACCGAACCCGACCTTGCCCATCAGGTCGGCCGTGAGGTCCTGACCGAGCAGGCGGATCTCGTCGGCGGTCGACGTACCCAAGGAAGTCGGGAAGCTCATTCCTTCAGCCACCTCCGCAGCTCGGCTCCGTGTTCATCCAGCGATGGCGGCGGCAGCCGATACTCCGCCGGGGTCTCGGAGAAGGTGATCGGATTGCGCACGGACGGGATCGAGTCGATCGTCACCACCGGGTCCAGCCCGATGTCCTCGGCGAACGCCACACCACCGTCGATCGTGTTGATCGGCCCGCACGGCACGCCGGCCGCGATGATGTCGCCGAACCATTCCATCCGGGTCCTGGTCCGCAATCGCTCCACCAGCAGCGGCCGCAGTTCCTCTCGGTTCGCGGTCCGCTTCTCGTTCCGGTCGAAGCGCGGATCGTCGGCCAGCTCCGGTACGCCGAGCACCTCGGTCAACCGGCGGAACTGGTTGTTGTTCCCGGCCGTGATGATCAGCTCACCGTCGGAACACGGCAGCGGCTCGTACGGGAACAGGCTCGGGTGGCTGTTCCCCATCCGCAGCGGTACGACGCCGCCCGCGACGTACGCGCTCGACTGGTTGACCAGCCCGGACAGCGCCGAGGACAGCAGGTTGACCTCGACGTGCTGGCCGCGCCCGGTCTCGTGCCGCGCGTTCAGCGCGGACAGGACTCCGATCGTCGCGTGCATTCCCGCCATCACGTCGAACACCGAGATCCCGGCGCGGAACGGCTCGCCGTCCGGATCGCCGGTCAGACTCATCAGCCCGGAGATGGCCTGCACGATCAGGTCGTACCCCGGCAAGGCGGCTCCGCGAGGCCCGCTCCCGAATCCGCTGATCGAGGCGTAGACCAGCCGCGGATTGTCCGCCGCGACCGACGCGTAGTCCAGCCCGAAGCGCGCCAGCCCGCCCGGCTTGAAGTTCTCGATCAGTACGTCGGCCCGCCGTGCGAGCTCCTGGGCGACGGCCACATCGCCGGGGTCCTTGAGGTCGAGCGCGATCGACCGCTTGTTCCGGTTGACGGCCAGGTAGTACGTCGAGATCCCGTCGCGGACCGGCGGCTGCCAGGACCGGGTGTCGTCACCGCCCGGCGCCTCGACCTTGACCACCTCGGCACCGAGGTCGGCCAGCAGCATGGTCGCGTAGGGGCCGGCCAGGATGCGGGAGAAATCGGCCACCAAGACCCCGGACAACGGACCTTTCCCAGCGGGCACGACGCAACCTCCCCGGCCGTTCCGGACACCTGTCCGTATTGATCTCGTCGCCCCAGTCTCGGTGCGCCTGTCGGGCACTGTCAAGGACCGGTCGACGAGCCCTTGACACCGCCGACGGGCGCTTCGATAGTGACCGTATCGCCGTGATGACCGGCATACGGACGTCTGTCCGACCGTTTTCTGGAGGGGATCATGACCACTGCCGAGACGCCGGTCGCGGGCCGGCCGCTACTGCTGCGCGGCGGGACCGTACTGACCATGGACGACAACCACACGGTGCTGACCGCGGGAGACGTACTGGTCGTCCACGACCGCATCGCCGCCGTCGGACCGTCGGTCGACGTACCCGAGGGCACGCAGGTGATCGACGCCACCGGCGGCATCGTGATGCCCGGGATGATCGACACCCACCGGCACATGTGGCAGACCGCGATGCGCGCGTACGGCGCCGACTGGACGCTGACGCAGTACTTCGTCTGGTACTACCTCGAGCACGGCAAGACCTTCCGCCCTGAGGACATCCACGCCGGCAACCTCACGTCGGCCTGGGAATCGCTCGAGGCCGGTGTCACCACCACCGTCGACTGGTCCCACGGGTTGCAGTCCGTCGATCACGCCGAGGCCGCCGCGGACGCTTTGCGCGCCGTCCCCGGCCGCTTCGTGCTTGCCTACGGCAACATCCAGGCGGGGCCGTGGCAGTGGTCCGCGGACCCGGCCGTCCGGGCGTTCCTGGAGCGGATCAGGGACGACGACGAGCTCGGGCTCCAGCTCGCCTTCGATGTCACCGGCGACCCGGCCTTTCCCGAGCGGGCGGCGTTCGAGGTGGCCCGCGAGCTCGGGGTCGGCGTGACCACGCACGCCGGTGTCTGGGGCGCGACGAACGACGACGGCATCCGGCTGATGCACGAGAACGGCTTCATGACGCCGCAGAACATCTACGTGCACTGCGCGACCCTGACCGAGGACTCCTACCAGCGGATGGCCGCCACCGGCGGATCGGTGTCGGTCTCGACCGAGTCCGAGCAGAGCGCCGGCCAGGGCTACCCACCCACCTGGCAGGTCCGCAAGTACGGCATCCCCGTCTCGCTGTCGATGGACACCAGCGTCTGGTGGAGCGGCGACCTGTTCAGTGCGATGCGTACGACGCTCGGCGCCGACCGGGCGCGTGAGCACCTCGAAGCCCATATGAAGGGCGACACCGTGACGCACAGCCATCTGCGCGCCGAGCACGTGGTCGACTGGGCGACCCGCGGCGGCGCCAAGGCACTCGGCCGCGACGATCTCGGCAGTCTCGAGCCCGGCAAGAAGGCGGACGTCGTACTGATCAAGAACGACGCGTCTCCGGTGTCGTTCCCGATGGTGCATCCGTACGGCCAGGTCGCCTTCCAGGCGCAGCGCGGCGATGTCCACACCGTCATCGTCGACGGCAAGGTGGTGAAGTACGCGAACCAACTGGTTGGCGTCGACCTGGCCGCCGTACGACAGGAAGTCGAGGCGACTGTGGACTATCTCCGGTCGTCGCTCGGCGCGGACGCCTGGGCGGCCGGAATGAACC
>DASSDE010000491.1:0-4040 GCA_035697365.1 Kribbella sp.
GCCCGCGGCGTCGTCATCACCGAACAGATGATCCGCGACGCGGCCGACGGCCGGCCGCTCGGCGTCCTCGACGTCGCACTGCCGCGGGACGTCGCCGCGGAGGCGGCCCTGGTCCCGGGCGTCACGCTGATCACCCTCGCCGACCTCGCCGGTACGGCGGGCGGCACCGAAGCCGACATCGACGAGGTCCGCCGGATCGTCGGCGAGGAGACGGGCGCCTTTGAGGCGACCCGGCGAGCCGCGTCGGTGGCGCCGACCGTGGTCGCGCTGCGCGCCATGGCGAACTCCCTGGTGGACGCCGAGCTGGCCCGCCTCGAGCGCCGGCTGCCCGACCTCGGCGAGCACGAACGGCACGAGGTCGAGCGCACCATCCACCGCGTCGTCGACAAGGTGCTGCACAACCCGACGGTCCGGGTGAAGGAGCTCGGTGGCGATCCGGGCGGCCCGACGTACGCCGACGCGCTACGGCAACTGTTCGCGCTCGACCAGGCGGCCGTCGACGCGGTCACCGCCGCGAAGGAACCGGACCAGACGAGCAAGACGCCGGCGGACGCCGCCCGGCAGAGCGGAGGTCGGTCGTGATCAAGCTCGGTACCCGCCGTTCCAAGCTGGCGACTGTGCAATCGACCCTGGTGGCCGACCAGCTCCGCGCGCTCGGCCATGAGGTGGAGCTGGTGCTGATCACCACCACCGGCGACGTGAACCGCGCCCCGCTCGAGCAGATCGGCGGCACCGGCATCTTCGTCAGCGCGCTCCGCGACGCACTGCTGGCCGGCGAGATCGACATCGCCGTGCATTCGCTCAAGGACCTCCCGACCGCACCGGTCGACGGTCTGGTGATCGGCGCGATCCCGGTCCGCGAGGACCCGCGCGACGTACTCGTCGCCCGCGACGGGCTGACCCTCGGTGAGCTGCCGCGCGGCTCGGTGATCGGTACGGGTGCACCACGCCGGACGGCGCAGCTCGAGGCGCTCGGCCTCGGCATCGAGTGCACCGGGATCCGCGGCAACGTGGACACCCGGATCGCCATGGTCGCCGACGGCAAGGTCGACGCGGTGGTGCTGGCACGCGCCGGGCTGGCTCGGTTGGACCGGCTCGACGAGGTGACCGAGACGCTGGACCCGATCCAGATGCTGCCCTCACCGGGGCAGGGCGCGCTCGCTGTCGAGTGCCGCGCGGACGACACCGACGTACTGGCTGCCCTGGCTCCGCTGGAGGATCCGGCCACCCGCGCGGCGGTCACCGCGGAACGGCAACTGCTCGCCACACTCGAGGCAGGGTGCACGGCTCCGGTCGGCGCGCTCGCCGAGGTGGTCGAGGGCGAGGACGGGCCCGAGCTGTGGCTGCGCGGCGCGCTCGGCCAGGACGACGGCGTCCGGCGGCTCTCCGCGAACGGGCCGGTGGACGACCCGGTGGCGGTCGGCAAGGCGCTGGCGAACGAGCTGCTGGAGCGGACATGACACCGGCACAGGGCACGAGCACGGCCCACACGAAGGCGCACGAAAAGGCCCAGAAAACGGCTCAGAAGACGGGTCGGCAGACGGCCCACAGGACGAGTACGAAAACGACGAGGGCGAAGGCAGACGTGAGCGCGAAGACAGCCGCAACCGCGGCACCGCAGAAGGCCGCGACCAGTACCGTCAAGCAGACCAAACCGCTCGGCCATGTCACGTTCGTCGGCGTCGGTCCTGGTGACCCGGCGCTGCTGACGCTGGCCGGCCGCGACGTCCTGGCCGGGGCCGACGCGGTCGTTGTCGAGGGCCCCGAACACGACGCGTTCCTGAGCTACTGCAGGCCGGGCGTCGAGGTCGTGGACGGTTCCGGCGCCGAGGGCAGCCGCGCGCTGCGGATCGCCGCCCGGGCCCGCCTGGTCGTGAAGACCGCCAAGTCCGCGGCGAACGTGGTGCGGCTGCTCAGCGGCGACCCGTTCACCTTCTCCAGCGGCGCCGAGGAGGCCGCCGCGTGCAAGAAGGCCGGGATCGGGTTCAACGTGGTCCCGGGCGTCAGCGAGGTGAGCGCGGTTCCGACGTACGCCGGGATCCCGCTGACGATGAAGGGCGACCGGGAGGTCACCGTCATCGATCTCGCCGAGAACAAGCTCGACCTGAGCCGCCTGCAGCCGAAGCAGACCCTCGTCCTGCTGAACGCTGTGGAGGCTTTGAAGGAGACTGTCGCGGCCCTCGTCGAGGCTGGTTTCGACACCGCCACTCCGGTCGCTGTAACTGTCGGCGGTACGACGACCTCGCAGGCCAGTGTGGTCGGCACGCTCGAGACGATCGTCGCCGACCTGCGGGCCGCGAAGCTGACCGGCGAGGCCGTGATCGTGGTCGGCGCGGTGGTCGAGCAGCGCGAGACGCTGTCCTGGTTCGAGACCAAGCCGCTGTTCGGCTGGCGGATCCTGGTTCCGCGGACCAAGGACCAGGCCGGCCCGCTGATGGATCGCCTGCGGCGCTACGGCGCGATGCCCGAGGAGGTCCCGACCATCTCGGTCGAGCCGCCGCGGAACCCGCAGCAGATGGACAAGGCGATCCGCGGCCTGGTCGAGGGGCGCTACGAATGGGTCGCGTTCACCTCGGTCAACGCGGTGAAGGCGGTCCGGGAGAAGTTCGACGAGTACGGGCTGGACGCGCGGGCGTTCTCCGGGCTGAAGATCGCGGCGGTCGGCGACAAGACCGCCGAGGCGATCGGTGCCTGGGGCATCCGTCCGGACCTGGTGCCGTCCGGTGAGCAGTCCGCCGCCGGGCTGGTCGAGGACTGGCCGCCGTTCGACGAGGTGCTGGATCCGATCAACCGGGTCTTCCTGCCGCGTGCGGACATCGCCACCGAGACGCTCGTTGCGGGGCTCACCGATCTGGGTTGGGAGGTCGACGACGTGACGGCGTACCGGACCGTACGGGCCGCTCCGCCGCCCGCGCCGACCCGCGAGGCGATCAAGTCCGGCAAGTTCGACGCGGTCGTGTTCACCTCGTCGTCCACCGTCCGGAACCTGGTCGGGATCGCCGGCAAGCCGCACGCGTCGACGGTGATCGCGGTGATCGGCCCGGCCACGCTGAAGACCGCCGAGGAGCACGGCCTGCGGGTCGACGCGATGGCCGAGTCGCCGTCCGCGGAGGAACTGGCCGACGCCCTGGCCCGGTTCGGTGCGGACCGCCGTGACACCATGGTGGAGGCCGGGGAGCCGGTCACCCGCCCGTCCGAACGTCGCTCGGGTTCTCGTCGGAAGAGTTGATCCTTGTGTCCGGATTCCCGGAAGTGAGGCCGCGCCGGCTTCGGTCGTCGGCGGCGATGCGCAGACTGGTCGCGGAGACCACCCTCGAGCCGCGGCAGTTGATCCTGCCGATGTTCGTGCGGGAGGACGCGCGGGAGCCGATCCCGATCCGGTCCATGCCGGGCGTCGTGCAGCACACCCGGGACACGGCACGCAAGGCGGTCGCCGAGGCGGCTCAGCTCGGGCTGGGCGGCGTGATGCTGTTCGGTGTACCGACCTCGAAGGACCCGGAAGGCTCCGGCGCACTGGACCCCGACGGCATCCTGAACGTGGCGATCGCCGATGCGGTCTCCGAGGTCGGTGACTCGCTGCTGGTGATGTCGGACCTCTGCCTGGACGAGTTCACGTCCCACGGGCACTGCGGCGTGCTCGACGCCGACGGCCGGGTGGACAACGACGCGACGCTCGCGATCTACGCGGAGATGGGGGTTGCGCAGGCGACCGCCGGCGCGCACGTCGTCGGTCCGTCCGGGATGATGGACGGTCAGGTCGGCGTCGTCCGGGCCGCGCTGGACAAGGCCGGGTTCATCGACACGGTCATCCTCGCGTACGCGGTGAAGTACGCGTCGGCGTTCTTCGGCCCGTTCCGCGAGGCCGTCGACTCGTCGCTGACCGGCGACCGGAAGACGTACCAGCAGGACAACGCCAACGCCCGCGACGCGATCCGCGAGGTCGACCTCGACATCGCCGAAGGCGCCGACATCGTCATGGTGAAGCCCGCGCTCGCGTACCTCGACATCATCCGCCAGGTCCGCGACCACGTGAACGTCCC
>DASSDE010000492.1:0-6073 GCA_035697365.1 Kribbella sp.
CTCGGACGCGCCGGCCGACGCCGGGGCGAGCAGCAACAGCTCCAGGCCGAACGGGTTCGCGCGGCGGGCGTACCGGAACTGGGACTGGATCGCCTCGATCGGGGTCAGCTCGCAGGCCTCGGTGAGCCGCTTGAGGCGGTCAGTGGAGTACTTCCGGGTGGTGTAGAGCCGGATCGTGTCGCCGATCGGCAGCACCACCTCGGTGTGGTCGGGCAGCTCCATCCGGACCTCTTCACCGGTGTCGTTCTGCCAGAGAATCTTGACCAGCAGTCCGTCGTCCTCGACCTCGCCGACGAACTTCACCAGCTCGTTGTTGATCTTCAGATCGGTGTTGTACCGCAGGGCACTGGTCACGAACTCCGCGAACGCACGGGTTTGGTGGTACTCGTCCGCGGCCGCGTCGGCCGACTCCTGGTCGAGCCGGGTCGTGCTGGCGACCTCGAGCAGCAGCCGGTCCTGCGGCCGCAGCACCCGGGTCAGCGTCTGGAGCAGCTCCTCGTCGCTCTCGAAGTTGGCCAGGGTGTTGCCGGTGAGCGTGAACAGGATCGGCTCCTCGCCGACCAGCCGGGCGAGCATCTGGGCCAGCTCGTCGACGTTGTCGTCGATCGAGAAGTCCAGCTGCACCGGCAGCACCTGGGAGACCGGGAACCGGGCCCCGCGGACCGGCTCCAGGGTGCCCATCCGGAGCATCTCGGAGCTCATGTCGACCGGGATGTAGTACATGTCGGGGTTGTGCCGGCGCATGTCGCCGAGGATCGTGGCGTCCTTGACGCCGGTGCCGACCCCGAGGCTGACCAGGTGGAACCCGCCCTTCTCGACGTGCGGCCGGAGCTTGCGCCAGTGCCGCAGGAAGGACTCGGTCCCGGCCTTCATCACCAGGTAGAACGGGTCGTTGGTCGCGTTCGCCCAGGCGATCGTCGGCCCGATGCCCCAGTACGAGAAACCGGACGTGATCTGCTTGCCGTCGCCGGAGTCCGAGAACGGGCCGCGCAGGTCGCCGGTCAGCGTGGCCAGCTTGTCGGTCTGGTCCTCGCCGACGAGCAGCAGCGACCACGCGAAGTCGTCGTCGGCCAGCGCATGCTCGAGCTTCCGGATCACGGGTACCGGGTCGGTCACGTCTCACCCCTCACACGATGAGACGTCAGGCTATCGGTTGCCGCCGACCACTGCCCGGTGGTTGGCGGGTCAGCCGCGGGGTTACACAAGCGTGACTGCGTCGGCCTCCCGGCCCTTCGGTCCGTCGACGATCTGGAACTCGACGTGCTGCCCGTCCTCCAGCGTCTTGTACCCGTCCGAGACGATCTTGCTCCAGTGCACGAACACGTCGTCGTGCCCGTCGACGGCCAGGAAGCCGTACCCCTTGTCCGCGTTGAACCACTTCACGGTGCCGCGCACCATCGAATCTCCTCGACCACGGAACCTGCTTCACCCAGGCCCCTCGCGACCAGCAATCTTAATGGAGGCGCCCAGGAGCAGTGCTGTGCCCACCAAAGCCGCGCTCACCCAGAGCGGTCCGCGGAAGCCGGAAACACCGATCGCGAGCCCGCCCAGTACGGGTCCGGCGGCCGCTCCGACGTTCAGCGCGGCGGTCGCCAGACCACCGGTCAGTACGGGATGTTGCGCGCCGGCGTACAGGGCGTACGCGATCAGCGTCGAGCCGACTGCGAAGGACAGCGCGCCCTGCAACAGCACGAGGACGACGGACGGCACGAGGTACGCCGCGCTCAGGGCGAAGATGCACCAGCCGAGCAGCAGGATGCCGCCGGCAACGAATACGAGTCGGTGGTCGTGGCGGTCGGCGTACCGGCCCGCGAGGGTCACGCCCGCGAACGAGCCGACGCCGAAGAGCGCGAGCAGCAACGGCACCCACGCGACGCCCAGGCCGGTGACGTCGGTGAGGATCGGCGAGAGGTACGTGAACGAGCAGAACGTCGCGCCGTTCACGAGCGCGCCGAGCAGCAGCATTGCGGCGAGCCGGGGCGAGATGCTGATCCGCCCGACGGACGCCGGTCCCGGTGAGCGCGATGGGACCGAGCGGAGGACCCCGATCAGTGCCGGCAGCGAGATGATCGCGACCGCCCAGAACGCAGACCGCCAGCCGAGGTATCTCCCAAGCACCGCCCCAGCCGGTACGCCGACGATGCACGCCAGCGTCGTACCGCCGAGAAGGACGGACGTGGCGCGACCCTTGGCGTCCGCGCGGACGAGACCCGTGGCGGTGGCGAGGGCGATCGCCAGGAAGCCTGCGTTCGCGAGAGCGGCCAGTACGCGGGTGGTCAGCAGGACGGTGAAGCTGCTGGTCAGCGCGCCGACCACGTGGGCGCCGAGGAAAACGGTCAGTGTCGCCAGCAGGGTCCGGCGGCGCGGCCAGCGGGCGCCGAGGACGGCGACCGCCGGGGCGCCGACGATCATCCCGAGCGCGAACGCCGATGTCAGCCAGCCGGCCGTGGGGATGGAGACGCCCAGGTCCTGGGCGATGTCCGGGCCGAGCCCGGAGAGCATGAACTCGGAGGTCGCCTGAGCGAAAACGGCCAGGCCAAGCAGATACAGCACGAACGGCATGGAGATACTCCGCAACCATGAGAAGACGTGAATGACTCGTCTCCGGCGGTTCCGGTGCCTGTGCACGGGAACGGCCGGTGGTTACGGTCTGTCCGCCTCCGGGCTGCTCACGCCCAGGAGCCTAGGGAACCGCTCCCGATGCCGTCCACCGACTTACGTACGGCGGGAGGCTGCCAGGCCGAGGAGGCCGGCGGTGACCAGCAGCAGGGCGCTGGTGACGCCGAGGTCGTCGGTCTGCAGGACGCCGTTGTCGGTGAGCATCCAGATCGTGGCCGCGCCGGTGAGCACAGTGCCCGCCACCACGCCGGGCACGTCCGGCCGGGTCGGCCCGGTTCTGCGCTGCTGGCTCATCCGCGCTCCACCTTGATGCTGCCGAGTTTGAGGTTCAGGTCCAGGGTGACCTGCTCGCCTGCCTTGCCGTCCGCGCCCAGATCGTCGAGCGCGACCTTCGTATTATGCCCGCTGTGGTGGTTGTCGCCGAGGTAGGAGACGTCACCCATCTCGGTCGACAGCTGCCCCTTCAGGTCGACGTTCGCCGGCACCTTGACGATCACCTCGCCGATGCCGCCGTTCACCTCGACCGTCGCGCCCGGGCCGAACGTCGCCTTGGTCAGGTCCAGGTGCACCGACCCGGCGTCGAACTGATAGCTCGACCCGGTCGACGTGATCGTCGTCCCGCTCGGCGCGACGTAGTTCGTGTCGGCGAAGTTCCGCGGTACGTCGGTGAACACCGTGCTCACGACCGCGCCGACGGCCAGCAGGATGCCGAGCGGAAGCAGCCCCAGCGTGCGGCCGACGAATCCACCGAGCAGCATGCCGGCGCCGAGCGTGGCCAGGCCGACGATCAGCATGGTCGAGGTGGCCGCACCGGCCAGCGCCGCGATCGCGATCGCGAGACCGGTCAGCACCACGACGATCGACTTGACCCCGCGCAGGCCCTTCGCGGGCGGGGCGGACGGCTTGCTCGCGGCCGGCTGAGTGCTCGAGGCCGGCTCGTCGACGTACAGGCCGAGGGGGTCGTCCTCGGTCCACACAGGCTGGACCGGTTCGACGGTGCGGTCCTGGGGTCGCTGTGGGGCCGAGGACGACGGGCCCGCCGGGGGAGCTGACGGGCCGGTCTGCGGGGGCGTGTACGCCGAGTTGTACGGCTGGTTGTACTGCTGGCCGGCAGTTGGCGGCGTGTACTGCTGGCCGGGCGCCGGCGGCGTGTCCTGCGGCCGCTGGTTCTGGCCGGGCTTGCAACTGCCCTTGCGCTGCTTGGAGATCAGCCAGATGATCCCGATCACGATCAGCGGACCGGGGATGAAGTGCCCGAACTTGAACGACGACATGGTCGCGATCCCGGCGAACACGCAGATCCCGATCACCACCGGCCAGAACCACGGGTGGTCGATCCGGATCCGGTTGCCGAGCAGGCCCTGCGCCATCGCGCGGTCGCTGCCCTCGTCGGGCATCAGCGCCCAGGCCGCGATGTAGAAGATGATGCCGGGGCCGCTGATGATCAGTACGGCCATCACCACGCGGACCAGTACCGGGTCGATGTTCAGCGCGCGGCCGATGCCACCACAGACGCCCGCGACCCAGCGGTCCGACCTGCTGCGCCGCCACGTCTGGGGGTTCTGGAGGCGGTTGCGGTCGAACCCGGCGGGTCCGTTCTGGTTCTGGTCCATGACATCGATACTCACGCGAAATTGGCCGTCAGGCATCGGGGATGCACCCTGATGGCCCCCGGAGTGACCCCAGTCCGGGCGGCCGGGCTCGGGGTTCTCCCCGAGCCGACCCTGAGCGCAGCGGGCGGTCGTTGAGGAGCAGGCCGGGGGCAAGCCTGCTGGTGTCCGGCCTGTCCACATGTGACGATCGTTGTGATGAGCCAGCCAGCAGCCGCGCCGCCGGGCGGATCCTCCAGTAACGGGGGCCAGCCCGAGGCTACGCCTGGCCAGAACCAGAACCAGTGGCGCTACAAGGGCTGGGGTCCGCAGGGGCCGGCCGGGCAGTACCAGGGCCCGTACGCCGCCTACGCGGCCCGGATGGGCAATCCGCCGCCGTATACGCCGTACACCGGTCTCCCGCCGCGCGCGGGCGCCGAGGCCCCGCGGCCCGGTACGGATCCGCGGCCGGGCACCGAGCCGCCGCGCCGCGCGTACCGGCGTACCGAAGGGCGCGTGATCGCGGGTGTGGCCGGTGGCATCGCCGACCACCTGGGCGTGTCCGACACCGTCGTACGGCTGGTGCTGATCGCGACCACGGTCTCCGGCGGATTCGGCATTCTGATCTACGCGGCGCTCTGGTTCCTGATGCCGCTCGCGCCGGAGACGGTGCCGGGCGCTCCCGGGCTGGCCGCACACACGCGGAGCGGGCTACGGAGCGACGAACCGCCGGCGCCGGTCACCGAGGCGAAGCAGCGCAAGCGTGAGAAGAGCCGCGGTCAGCTGCCGGCCCTGGTGGCGATCGGGATCGGACTGTTGATCCTGCTCCAGGTCGCCGGGTTCGGCGTCGCCGGGAAGCTGTTCTGGCCGCTGGTGTTCGCGGCGACCGGTCTCGCGCTGATCTGGCGGCAGGCCGACGAGAGCCAGAAGGACAAATGGACCCAGGACATCCGGGTCCCCATCCTCGGCCTGGTGCTCGGCAAGGGCGGCTGGAAGTCCCTGGTCCGGATCGGCGTCGGGCTGGTCCTGATCGGTACGGCGGTCACGCTCTTCCTGGTCCAGAACGGCCGGCTCTCGATGGTCGGCGACGTACTGATCGCGCTGCTGCTCGCCGTTGTCGGCATCGGTGTCATCGCCGGCCCGTGGGTGCACCGGCTGACCCGCGACCTGAACTCCGAGCGCGCCGAGCGGGTGCGCTCGCAGGAGCGCGCCGACATGGCCGCGCACCTGCACGACTCGGTACTGCAGACGCTGGCGCTGATCCAGAAGCAGGCCGAGGACCCGAAGGCGGTCGCGCGGCTGGCCCGTTCGCAGGAGCGCGAGCTGCGGTCCTGGCTGTACGACGAGGAGCACGACGCCGGCCAGACCATCGCCGGCGCCGCGAAACAGGCCGCCGCGGAGGTCGAGGACTCGCACGGCGTACCGATCGAGGTGGTCACGGTCGGCGACTGCGACCTGACCGAGCAGCTCGCGTCGATGGTCCGGGCCGCCCGCGAGTCGATGGTGAACGCCGCGAAGCATTCCGGCGCCGCGAAGATCGACGTGTTCGTCGAGGTGGACGGCGACCGGGTGGAGATGTTCGTCCGCGACCGCGGCAAGGGTTTCGACGTGGACGAGGTCCCCGACGACCGGCTCGGCTTGCGGCACAGTGTGATGGGCAGAATGGAACGGCACGGCGGCCGCGCAACGGTGCGGTCCGATCCGGAGACTGGCACCGAAGTGCGACTGGAGATGGACAGATGAGCAGCAGGCGCGTTGTCGTCATCGACGATCACGACATGTTCCGGGCCGGGGTACGCAGCGAGATCGGCACCGCGGTCGACATCGTCGGGGAGGGAGCCGACGTCGACAGCGCGGTCAAGGCG
>DASSDE010000493.1:0-4315 GCA_035697365.1 Kribbella sp.
TCGGTGGACGACGTACTACTCAACACCGCGGGCGCCGGACTGGCCGCGCTCGCGTCGTACCGGTGGTGGTTGCGTCCGGCATGTCGTGGGCGTATGAAAAACCGGATACGTGCTCGCAACGCCGCCCGTTCTTGACTGGGAGGCATGAAACCAGCACGTACGGCGGAATTGCTGTCCTCCGCGCCCGTGCCGACGACCGGAATCACGATCTTCGGCTGTGCGCCGGAGGAAGCGGTCCTGTTCGAGGAACTGGCGCCGTTGCTCGGCGTGGAACTGACGCTGAACCCGACACCGGTCACCGCGGAGAACGCTGACCTTGCCGTCGGCAACCGTTGTGTCAGCGTCGATCACAAGCACCGGATCAGCAATGCGGCACTCCTCGCGCTGAGCAGCGCCGGCGTGCGGTATCTGTCGACCAGAAGCATCGGCTACAACCACCTCGACGTACCGTACGCGGAAAGCGTCGGCATCACTGTCGGAAATGTCGCCTACTCCCCCGACAGCGTCGCCGACTACACGTTGATGTTGATGCTGATGGCGGTACGGAACGCGAAAGCCGTCCTGTGGCGCGCTGACCTGCACGACTACCGGCTGAGCGACGTCCGCGGACGCGATCTGCGTGATCTCACCGTCGGCGTCGTCGGAACCGGGCGGATCGGCGCCGCGGTGCTCGACCGCCTCCGCGGATTCGGTTGTCAGGTAGTTGCCTTCGACAAGCAGCCGAAGACGTCCGCGGAGTACGTTCAACTCGACGAACTCCTGCGGCGCAGCGACATCGTCACGCTGCACACACCGCTTACTTCGGAAACTCACCACCTGCTGGACGAACATCGCATCGCGCAATTGCGCCCGGGTGCGTTCGTCGTCAATACCGGGAGGGGCGGGCTCGTCGACACCAAGGCGCTCGTGGCGGCGCTGGAGCGGGGCGATCTGGGCGGCGCCGCACTCGACGTACTCGAAGGCGAGGAAGGCATCTTCTACGCCGATCACAGCAACAAACCGATCAGCGATCTCCTGCTGCGACTGCAGGCCCTGCCCAACGTGCTGATCAGCCCCCACACCGCGTACTACACCGACCGTGCTCTGCGGGACATGGTCGAGAACTCCCTTGTCAATTGCCTGAATTTCGAAAGCAGGACGCAGCATGGCTAAGTTGAAGGTCGGCATCTTGTTCGGCGGGGTCTCGGAGGAGCACGGCGTCTCCGTGAAGTCCGCGCGCGAGGTCGCACGGCACCTTGATCCCGAGAAGTACGAGCCGTACTACATCGGCATCGCGCAGAGCGGGGCCTGGAAGTTGTGCGACGGTCCCGACTCCGACTGGGCGCAGGGCAGCCCCGTCGTGCTGTCGCCGGACAGCAGCGTGCGCGGCCTGCTCGTGCTGGAGTCCGACCGGCTCGGCTCGCGGATCCGCGAGGGACAGTACCGGACGCTCAACCTGGATGTGATCCTTCCGGTCCTGCACGGCAAGCGCGGTGAGGACGGCGCGATGCAGGGTCTGCTCGAGTTGTCCGGCATCCCGTACGCCGGGTGCGACATCCAGAGCTCGGTGCTGTGCATGGACAAGTCGCTGACGTACCTCGTAGCCCAGGGTGCCGGTATCGCCACGCCCAACTTCTGGATCGTCAGCGCGAAGGAGACCATCGATCCCGATCAGCTCAACTACCCGGTGTTCGTGAAGCCGGCCCGCTCCGGTTCGTCGTTCGGGGTCAGTAAGGTCAGCCAGCAGGACGAGCTGGCGAACGCTGTCGAGACCGCGGCGCAGTACGACTCGAAGATCCTGATCGAGGAGGCGGTGGTGGCCAGTGAGGTCGGCTGCGCGATCCTCGGCAACGATCCGGAGCTGACCGTCGGCGAGGTCGACCACATTGCGCTCTCGCACGGTTTCTTCAAGATCCATCAGGAAGACTCGCCGGAGAGCGGGTCCGAGAACTCCACACAGATCGTTCCGGCCGACATCTCCGCTGAGGCGCGGTCGCTGGTCCAGCAGACCGCGAAGGCCGTCTATCGCGCCCTGGGCTGCAGCGGGCTCGCACGCGTCGACCTGTTCCTCACCGACGACGGGTCGGTGATCCTGAACGAGGTCAACACGTTCCCCGGGCTCACGTCTTACAGCCGGTATCCGCGGATGATGACCGCCGCCGGGCTGCCGCTCGGCGAGGTGCTCGACCGACTGATCTCGGTCACCCTGTCGGGCGGTCCGCGGTGAGCGCCGACCTCGTGTTCGTCGACGAGTTCGCTGCCGGCATCCGGTGGGACGCGAAGTACGCGACCTGGGACAACTTCACCGGGAAGCCGGTGGACGGCTACCTGGCCAACCGGATCGTCGGCACCCGCGCGCTCTGTGCCGCGCTGGAGGTCGCGCAGCGGCACGCCGAGCCGCTTGGGTTCGGTCTGCTGCTGTGGGACGGGTACCGCCCGCAGCGCGCCGTGGACCACTTCCTGCGCTGGTCCGAGCTGCCCGAGGACGGCCGTACGAAGCCGCGCCACTACCCGAACCTCGACCGGGCGGAGATGTTCGAGAGCGGGTACGTCGCAGCCAGGTCCGGGCACACGCGGGGCAGCAGCGTCGACCTCACGCTCTACGACCTCGCGACCGGCGAACTCGCTGCGATGGGCGGCGGCCACGATCTGATGGACTCGATCTCACACCACGGAGCAACCGGCATCACCGCCACCCAGGCCGCAAACCGCGAGACCTTGGCCTCCGTCATGGAAGCGGCCGGCTTCAACCGCTACCACCGCGAATGGTGGCACTACACCCTACAAAACGAGCCCTACCCGAATACCTACTTCGACCTCCCCATCAGATGATCCGCCCGGCAACTCCGGACGACGCCGTCGCAGTCGAAGACCTCCTGGACCAACTCGGCTACCCCCAGGATGATCCCGGAGCGACGGCCGAGCGAATCCGCTCCTGGGCGGACGACCCGGCGAGCGCCGTCTATGTGGCCGATGCCGGTGGCAACCTTCTCGGCCTGGTCGCTGTGCACGTCGAGCCGTTCTTCCAGCTCTCCGGGTTCTCCGGGCGCATCGTGGCGCTTGTCGTCTCCGACCGGGCTCGCCGGCAGGGCGTCGCGACACAGCTGATGACGGCGGCCGAGTCGTTCGCCATCGGCCGGGGGTGCACGCGTTTCGAGGTCACCAGCGCTGACCACCGTACCGATGCGCATGAGTTCTACCAGGGTCGTGGTTACGTCAATCAGGCCGGTCGGTCGTCGCGGTTCATCCTCGCGGTTGGCTGATGTTGAACCAGGATTGGAGGGTTGGGATGCGGCGGAGGACCAGTTGGTCGAGGAGGAGGACAGCCGCGAGGGTGATGCCGAAGAGTGGCAGGAAGAGGGCTAGGGCGATCACCAGGACGGCTAGGCCGGGCGTAGCGCGCAGAGGTAGGCGGCCGCGCGGGGCGCCGAGTGTGTTGCCTTTGGGGCGGCGGCGCCACCACATGAGCGGTCCGGTGACGCACATGAAGATCACGCCCAGGCAGAACACCGTCGTCAGCCAGAAGTTGAGCAGGCCCAGCCGGCGACCCTCGTGCAGTGCGATGCCCTGGGAGACGACCTTCGCGAGCGCCGGATAGTCGCGATACCCGTACGTCGACACCACGCGACCGCCGTACTGGTCCACGTGCAGGGTCCGCTCCTGCGCCGGATTGCTGAACGCGTACCCGATCGCCGAGAAGACGCCCGCGGTGTTGGTCGGCAGGGCAATCGTCATCGGACTCCGCAGCCCGTTGCGCCGTCCGACCTCGATCGCCGTGTCGACCGTCGCGACCGATTCGGTCCGGTTCGCCGGATCCGACCGCGGTACTTCGGTCTTGCCGAGCGCCCACGGCACCGTGTGGCTGTGCGGCAGTGACTCGTCCAGCGTCGACGTTGGGTTCGACAGTGCGCCGGGATCCTCGCCCCAGAACGACGTACCGTGACTCGTCGCCAACTCCTGGGTCTTCGCGCCCCAGAACCCGGTCCACGGCAGTCCGGAGACGATCAGGAACAGCAGACCGATCCCGAGAACCGCACCGGTTCGTCCGTGTCGCGAACGCAGCACGGCACCTGCCGCGCCGGCAGCCCGGCGACGCACCCGCGCCACTCTGCCGCGGATGAACAGGTAGTACCCGGTCAACGCCATCACGAGCGCCCAGCACGCGCCGATCTCGATCACGTAGTCGCCCCACCGGCCGGCCATCAGCTCACCATGTAGCAGGATCGCCGCGCCGGACAGCGTGCGGTCCGGGTCGAGCGACCCGAGAACCTTGCCTTCGTACGGGTCGACGTACACATCACGCGATCCGCCAGCGGTGTCGACGGAGAACACAGTC
>DASSDE010000494.1:0-4487 GCA_035697365.1 Kribbella sp.
GGCGCTCCGGGGCGCACGGGTCGTGGTCTCGGTCGGCGCACTGGACCGGCTGGACGACAGCGAACTCAAGGCGGTTCTCGCCCACGAGCAGGCCCACCTACGCGCCCGTCACGACCTGGTGCTCGAGGAGTTCACCGCACTGCACCACGCCTTCCCCCGCTGGGTACGCAGCGACGTAGCGCTGGAGCAGGCGCGCACCCTGGTCGAGCTGCTCGCCGACGACGACGCACGACGCCGCAACGGCCCACGCCCGCTGGCCCGCGCACTGGTCGCACTGGCCGGCGCACCGGCGCCGGAGGCAGCCCTGGCAGCAGCCAAGTCGTCGACGGTACTGCGGGTGCAGCGGCTTGCAGGCCCCGCGGGCAACGAACGCGCTCTCTCCGCCGTCACCTACACCACAGCAGTCGCACTGCTCGTCCTGCCCACGATCACCATCGCCGCCCCGATCGTCAAGGCAATCGTCGACGCAGTCAGCTAGGGCGGTACCGGAGCAGGACGCCACCGGCGCCCCAGGGACGGGCTTCGAGCAGGTCCATCGCGACGGGCGACTGGCTGCCGGGGAACGCGCTCCTGCCGGCGCCCAGCAGGATCGGGCAGATCCGGAGCTGGATCTCGTCCACCAGCCCGGCCCGCAGCAACGACTGGAACAGCGTGATGCTGCCCCAGAGGATGATGTCCTTGCCGGTGTCCTCAGCCTTCAGCGCGCGCACCGCATCGAGATCGTGGATCACCAGACCCGGCTCGTACGAGCCCCACGGCGCGTTCTGCAGCTTCGTCGACACGACGACCAGCCGGAGCGCGTTCAGCTTCACCGCGATCGGATGATCGGCCATCCGCTCGGTGGGCCAGAGGTCGACCCATTCGCGGTACGTCTGCGCGCCGAGCAGCATGGTGTCGATGCCCTCGAGCAGCTCCAGGTTGTCGTCCGGGTGCTCCGGGATGGAGCTGAAGAACTCCAGCCCGCCGTCGAGCCCGGCAGCGTAGCCGTCGAGCGTCATGTACTCCTGGAAGATCAGCCTCCGCATGCCGTGAGGCTACCCGAAATGTTTTCCCTCACCCCGCGCTACGGCCAGCAGCACCAGCCCCGACAGAACCAGCAGAACCACCATGGTGACGACGAATGTCAGCACTTCTCTCCCCGGATCCCCACACACACCCCAACACCTTGCCTGACGTCCTCAGCGCGCCAGAAGTTCCCCGAACGCCTTGGCGATTTCGTCGACCTGCCAATCCAGCGTCAACGGCGTCATCACCAGCTCGGTCCACGACCAGCCGGGGACGCCGGCCGACTGCCACGGGAAGCTCAACGCCTCGCGAGTCCGCTCCATCCGTTCGACGGCGGCGCGCTCCATCGACTCCGCGGCGCGCGGCGCGTAGACGCGGAACGAGTTGGTGTGCGGCGGCTCCGGGAAGACCTTGAATCCCTCGCTCTGCAAGGCCATTGCGACCTCGAGGGCGCGCTGGTGCAGGTCGTCCATCAGCGGGAGCACGGTGCGCAGCCCGTGCCGCGCGGACACCGCGTACGGGAAGAGCGAGTAGAGGTTGCCGCCGAGCCGGCGCTGCCACCGGCGTACCTCCGCGATCACGTCCTCGGGCCCGGCGAGCGCTGCACCGCTGATCCCGCCGAGGACCTTGTAGAACGACACGTACACCGTCGATGCCAGGGCAGCGACCTCGGCGAGACTGTGGCCGAGGTACGGCGTGCTCTCCCACAACCGCGCGCCGTCCAGGTGCAGTGGTACGCCGCGCTCCGCACAGGTCTCGGAGAACACCACCAGCTCGTCCCACGTCGGCAGCACGAACCCGCCGTCCCGCAGCGGCAACTCCAGCGTCACGGCAGCCAGCTCGCCGGGAATCGCGGACAACTCGTCCGGGCGCGGCTGGCGCAGGTCCGACGTCATCCGCTCGATCCGCAGATGGTGGACCTCTTCCAGCGCGTTCAACTCGTGCAGCAGCAGATGGGCGAGCCCGTGCACAGCAACCCGGTCGGTGCCGGCACGGTCGGCGTAGACCCGCAGTACGGCCTGCTGCGCCAGGATGCCGGTGGGCAGGAACACCGCGGCCGGCTTACCCAGCAGGTCGGCCACCTCTTGCTCCAGCGCCGCTACCTCACCGCCGTTGCCGTAGACATCGACCTGGTCGTCGGTAACCACCTCCGCGAGTTGCCGCAACTGGTCCGCTGCCGGCACTCGCCTGTTCGACAGCCAGCGCTCACAGTTCTGCACCGCGTTCTTACGGCGCTCCCGCAGGTCTTCGGAGGTAGTAGCCACAGGCCCATCCTCTCGCGCCGGGCAACCGCGTTAGATGGTGGCTGTCACTACGTGCTTTCCCTGTACGGTCCTGATCTCCACAGAGCGCACCTGGTCGAGCGGAACGAGCACGCCGCCGCCGAACGTACTGCCGTTCTTGGCGGCCTTCTCCGACACCAGCCAACTGCCTGCGACCCACGAGTAGCCGTCCTTGTTCGTGACGACCATCTCGCACTGGTCGCCCGCCTTCAGCCCCGTCACCTGGACCCGCACCCAGCTCCAGCCGGGTCGCGGCTCCACCGTGGCGGCCATGGTGGCGCCAGTGCTCGCGTCCTCTGTCGTCACCTGCTTGGCCCCTGCGACCGGCTGGTCGTCGGCCGGCACCGTCGATCGTCCGATCGCCACGCCGCCGCCGAGCGCACCCACAACGACAACCACCGCAGCAGCGACCAGCAGCCACCGCGACCGCCGCTTCACCGGCACCGGTGCCGGCTGCTGGGCCGGCGGCTGCTCGTCCTCCTCGGAGCGCGCCTCGCGCAGCGTTCGCTGCAGCAGGAGGTCACCACCGTCCGGCGGGCCGTCCAGGAACGCCTCGGGCGGCACCTCGCCCAGGAGGTCCTTCAGCTCAGTCAGCTCGGCCAGCTCCGCACGGCATTCCGCACAGGTCGCCAGGTGCTCCTCGAGCTCGGCAACCTCGGCCGGCTCCAGTGCGCCCAGGGCATAGGCGCCCAGCTGCGTACGATCGTGCTCACTCATGGGACACCTCCGCGGTTTTCTCTGCCAACACCGCGCGCAGAGCTCGGAGGGCGTAGTACGAACGCGATTTCACCGTACCGGGCGGAACGCCCAGTTCCTTCGCAGCTTCCGACACCGTCCGGCCCCGGTAGTACAGCTGTACGAGTACCTCACGGTGCTCCGGCGACACCTTGTCCAGTGCCTCCATCACCACCATGGTGTTCACCACCGACTCGGAGTGATCCACCTCCACCGGGGGCTTGTCCACCACGTCAGCGACCTCTGCCGGTCGTACTGCCCGGGCACGTGCTCGGTCCGTGATCAGGTTGCGCGCCACGGTCAGCAGCCAGCCCCGTACCGACCCGTGGCCGGACGTCAGGTCATCGGCGTGCTTCCACGCCCGTAGCAGGGTCTCCTGCACGACGTCCTCTGCCGCGGCACGGTCGCCGGTGAGCCGGGTCGCGTACGCGAGCAGGCTGCGCCCGTGTTCGGCGTACAGCGCACGGATCAGGGTCTCGGCGTCGTGCCGCCCCGGGGTCTCACCCACCGACCGCACGATACCGGCATCCGCAGGCGCGGCCACCAGGACGGCACTGCACAAATTGGTAACCGCCACACCCGCTACACGTACCGACCCGCCCGGCGGTTCAACTATCGTTCACAGCCATGAGCCAAGAGATTCCCGCCGCGGTCCAGCGCGCGCTGGACGCGATCGACGCGCAGGACAACGACGCCTTCGTGGCCGCGTTCGCGCCCGACGGCTACGTGAACGACTGGGGCCGCGAGTTCCGCGGCCACGACCGGATCCGCTCGTGGAGCACCAACGAACTGATCGGCAAACAGGCCACCTTCACCGACACCCAGGTCAGCACCGCCGGCAACCCCCTGACGATCCTGACCCAGGTCGGCGGCCAGGGCTTCAACGGCCCCTCCCACTTCACCTTCGACGTCCAGTCCGACCAACTGGCCTCAATGACCATCACGGCCTAGACGGCGCGGACGGTCACCAGTCCGTCCAGGCCTTTGAAGTCGGCGGCATTCCGCGTGTACAGCGGGAGGTTCCGACTGGACGCGGTCGCCGCAATCATCAGATCCATCCGCCGCGGACGAGGATCGCGCCCAGCCGCCACCGTCAGCGCGACCAAGGTCCCGTACCGCGTCGCCGCAGGCCCGTCGAAAGGCAGCGGGTCGAACTTCTTGAGTGCCGAGCTCAGGACCTCCGTCCGGGCCGCGCGGGTGAACGGATCCTTTGCCATTCCAACGCCCTGGTGCAGTTCGGCCAGCGAGATGGCCGTCAGCTCCCAACGCTCCGGGAGATCAGTCGGCTCCAGGTCCAGCAGGTCGAGGTAGGCGCAGGTGTCGAGCACCCCCACCGGAGGCCGTCCGCTCACGCGCGCTCGAACGGATCGTCGTGGTCGCCGATCCGGTCCTCGGAACCGAAGACCTCGTCAGCCTCGCGCCGCATCGCGGCGGCGTCGATCCGAGGCAGCAGTCGAGCCTCGT
>DASSDE010000495.1:0-4860 GCA_035697365.1 Kribbella sp.
GGACTCCTGCCAGGGCTGCTTTTGCGGCCAGTGTGGGTACTGCCACGCATTGGCCGGATCCGGGGGAGCAGTGCCACCGGGGGCCGCCAGCGCCATCGAGGGCACCGAAACCGCAGCCAGCACAGCCACCAACCGCACAACACGACGAATCTTCCGTTGCTCAGCCACGGGCGGGCATCCGATCGACGAAGGGGCGGAACATCGATCCCCCGAGCATGCCTGCTCGGCACCCAGCTCACAACAGCATGCGGCGCGTACGCCGCGCGTCGATCAGGCGGCCGCAAACTCGCTGAGGTACGCGAGATGGTGCGACGTCGCGAACGCAACCGGCACGCTGGTACCGCCGAGCCCGGCGCCTCGGCCGTCGGCCGCCTCCGCGAACCGGTCGTCGCCCCACGAGTAGCCGGACCCGGAGAAGCTGCCGGAGTTCAGCAACTCGGCGGAGACCAGACGCAGCGCACTGGCGCGTGCATTCTCGTCGTCCGGTTCGCGCAAGGGCTGGCGGAAATAGAGCCAGTGGTCCGCGCAGGTGTACTTGAGATTGATGTGCTTGCTCGGCCAAGGCGCAGTCGGAGCCGGATGAACCGCGCCGTAGTCGCCGAACCGGACGCTGTCCGACGTGGACGCCTTGACCGTATGCCAGAGCATCTCTTCGAACCGCGGCTGCTCCCACCGATGGATCTGCTCCAGTTGTTTCGGCACAGACCCGCTGAGCACCGTGATCGATCGGTACTCGCGGTAGTCCGGCAGGCCGTCGAGCAACGCGAGCATCCGGTCCACCAACTGCTGGTCGGGCCCGGCGACATAGCCCGCATCGAGAACGAGATCTACGCGTGCCGGATCGGAAGCAAGACGCTCGAGCAGGTGGAGGAAGGCGTCGGCGGACGTTGCGCGAACGTCGATGCGCACCGCACAGCCATGACCGATCTCACCGGACAACTGACTCACCCGGGTGAGCAATGCCAGGTCGGCGCCGGCGTGGACAACCGGGATGAACGGCACCGGGGCATCTTCCATGAACAAGGCGGCGACCGGCTCGAGCCGCTGGTTCAGACGTTCGAGAACGGCACCTGGACCGGGGGACACCGCAGTCGCATCGATCATCAGACTGCGGCCGAGATCCCACAGTTGGCGTACCGCCTTCTCGACGCGGTTGAGCAGGCGCTCGACCTTGCCTTCGGGCACCGCGTCGAGCATCAGCAGCGGCTGTACCGCCAGATCATCGTGCAGCGCCTCGAGCGCGGTGAACTCGCCACGCTTGGCCCGCAGGGCAACGAGCGCCCGGGAACTCGCTGGTGGCTCCATCCCATCGCCCCCACATCACCCTGTGTGATCATCCGTCCTTCGAGAGTAAGCGCCACGGGCGCAGCTCGCACGCGACACGGGATCGTCTACTGGATACAGTATGGTGGCGAAGTTGTCTGGGAATGGAGGAATTGTGTATTCAGTCACCGACCCGGCGACGGGTGTGCTGGTGGAGGAAGTGGCGAACTCGAGTGCGGAGGAGGTGCAGGCCGCGATCGGGCGGGTGGACGGGGCCTATGCGTCGTGGCGGCTACGGTCGGTGGAGGAGCGGGCCGCGATCGTCGCGCGGGCGGCGGAGTTGTTCGAGGAGCGGGCCGGCGAGCTTGCCGCGGTGATGACGCTGGAGATGGGCAAGCGCGTCAACGAGGGGCTCGGCGAGGTCGGGATCGTCGTCGACATCTTCCGGTACTACGCGGAGCACGGCCCGGCGCTGCTCGCGGACGAGCCGGTGCCGATCGCGGGCGGGAAGGCGGTCATCACCAAGGGCCCGATCGGGCCGCTGCTCGGGATCATGCCGTGGAACTTCCCCTGCTACCAGGTCGCACGCTTCGTGGCGCCGAACCTGGTGCTGGGCAACACGATCCTGCTCAAGCATGCCTCGATCTGCCCGCGGTCGGCGCGTGCGATCGAGGAGATCCTGCACGCGGCCGGTGTACCGGAAGACGTGTACGTGAACACGTTCGCGTCCAGCCGGCAGATCCCGGGGATCCTCGCTGACCCACGGATCGCCGGCGTCTCGCTGACCGGCAGCGAACAGGCAGGTGTCTCGGTCGCCGCTGAGGCCGGCAAGAACCTCAAGAAGACGGTGCTCGAACTCGGCGGCTCCGATCCGCTGATCATCCTCGACACGGCCGACCTGGACGAGACTGTCAACGCCACCGCGACGGCGCGGATGCGCAACTGCGGACAGTCCTGCAACGCCCCCAAGCGGATGATCGTGCTCGCGGACCTGTACGACGAGTACGTCGACCGGCTGACCAAGCGCGTCGCCGAGTACTACGTCCCAGGTGACCCCGCGGATCCGGCGACCAAGCTCCCACCGCTCGCGTCGTCGGCGGCCGCGGACGAGGTCGCCGCCCAGATCGCGAAGGCGGTCGAGCAAGGCGCGACCCTGCGCGCGGGCGGCCACCGCATCACCCCCGGTGCGTACCTCGAGGCCACGGTGCTCACGGACGTGACGCCTGCCATGGATGCGTACTACGAGGAGATCTTCGGCCCGGTCGTGATCGTTTTCAAGGCCACCGACGAGGACGACGCGGTCCGGCTCGCGAACGACACACCGTTCGGTCTGGGAGCCTCGGTCTGGGGCACCGACCCGGCCCGGAACCGCCGCGTCGCCGACCGCATCGACGCCGGAATGGTGTACCTGAACCGCGCCGGTGGCTCCCAGGCGGACCTCCCGTTCGGCGGCATCAAACGCTCCGGCCTCGGCCGCGAACTCGGCCCGGCCGGCATCGAGGAGTTCATGAATCGCAAATCGATCCGGCTCTGATGTCAGGAACCGGTCACGGACCTGCGGACGCTGCCACACCCCGGCAGACTGTTGGGTGCCGATCCGTGACCGAGAGCGATGCCGATGAGCTATCAGCAGTACCCGCCCCCGCAAGGCCGGCCGTACGCCGGACCCGCCCCGACGGTCCCGGACCGGCGCCCGCGCGATCCGGTTGCCGTTGCTGTCGGCAACCTTTCGCTGCTCGGCCTGGGCTACTTCCTGATCCGGCGGGTGTTCCTCGGCATCGTCGGCCTGATCGGTACGACGATCCTCGTGCTCCTGCTGTGCTCCGAGCGGAAGTCCGGCTACGAGCTCGGGCTGGTCGGCTGGGCGCTGCTGCAGGCTCTCCACGGCTGGTGGCTGGCCAAACGGCACCCGTACCGGTCGACCAGCGTCCCGAAGCGCGTGGTTGCCGCCCTCGTCACGCTCCTGGTGATCGCGGGCGTCGCCTTCGAGCGGTACGACGTACGGCGGATCGACAAGGAGGCGATCGCGGCGCGCCAGGCCGGCAACTGCGCCGGCGTGCGGGCTGCGGAGGCGAAGTACAACCTCGGGCATCGCATCGGTGATGCGCCGCGCAGTGGTCGCGTCAAGACCGACGTGGATGCCTGCGACCGGATCGACGAGGCCGCGGAGAAGATCCGTAAAGCCCGGCCGGTGGCCGACACCGCCGGTCTGCAGGCGGGCTTCGCCAGACTGTCCGCCGTCCTGGTGGAACCCGATCAGGTGCCGACCGTGCGAACGATCCTGGACGAGTTCGTGCACGGCCTGCCGCTGAAGGACTCGTGCCGCACGCTCGTGATCATCGACTGGCTGCGGACGCGGAAGCCGGCCGGCAACATCCTCGACGAGGCGAAACAGCTCGTGCCGAAGCTCGAGCCGAACGCGCTGCTGGCCTGCGGCGACGCCCAGGCAGGCAAGGCGTCCTGGCCGCAGGCGCGCGCCACGTACGTCAAGCTGATCGACCGCTACCCGAAGGCCAAGCAGGCCGTCCGCGCGCGGGCCGGCGTGCAGAAGGCGGACCAGGCCATCCTGCAGGCGAAGATCAAGGCCGAACTGGACAGGGTGCGGAAGCTGGTCGCCTCCGGCGGCTACTGCGCGAACCCAGCGAAGTTCAGCCTCGCCCCGCGCCTGCGATCCGGGGTGAACCGCGCTGTGTTCGGCGGCACCGACACCTACACGGAGAAGCTGCCCTCGCAGTGGAAGGGCACCACGGCCGACAACTCGGCGCTCGTCATCTGCTCCAGCGACGAGACGCAGGGCTCGGCGGTCCGGACCTGCCCGTACACAGCCATCATCGGCTCCGGCGGCACGCATTACGTGACGTTCCACAAGATCGCGGTCCCGGTGAAGGTGTACGAGTTGCGCACCGGCCGGCTGATCAAGAAGACCACGATCCAGATCAGCGGCTCGGTCTGCCCGTCGACGATCTCCTACACGACGTACAACGGCGTCGGCGCTCCGGATCCGGACGAGTACGTGAAGGAAACCCCGGCCACCATCCAGGCGGCGTACCGGCCCCTCGTGGTCCGCCCCTGAACGGCGCATACTGACTCCGCACCGGCGCGCGGAGGGACGAGGATGACCTACTCGATCAAGACCTACCGCTACCTGCGGATGGCGATGGTGGCGATGATCGTCCTGCTCGGCGCCGCCGTGCTGATCGAGTGGGCGAAGACCGATCCGCGCTGCCTGCAGACCTCGATCAGCGCGTACTACTACACGCCGGTCCGGGCGATCTTCGTCGGCGCGCTGATCACGATCGGCGTCTGCATGGTGGTGCTGAAGGGCAACACCGAGACCGAGGACATCCTGCTCAACGTGGCCGGCATTCTCGCCCCGGCAGTGGCACTGGTGCCGACGCCGGGGCAGGGACGCTGCCACTCGGTCCCGGTGGTGCTCGGTGACGCGGCGGCGAACGTGTCGAACAACATGCTCGCGCTGTTCGTGGTCGGCGTACCGTGCCTGCTGCTGACCGCGTTCTTCATCGTCCGGGACCGGCGCCGGCAGCCGGCCGGGTGGACGCCGCTGTACGTCGTCGGCCTCGGTGTCGCGGTGCTGAT
>DASSDE010000496.1:0-8262 GCA_035697365.1 Kribbella sp.
CCGGCACCGTCCTTGCGGTTCAGGCCGAGCTCGAGGGCTTCCTTGCGCGCCGCGAGGCCGGTGCGCTCGCGCTCGGCGTCCCGCTCCTCGGCGCGCAGCTTCGCCAGCCGCTCATCCATCTCGTCGAGGACGGCCTGCGTACCCTCGAACTCCTCGTCGAGGCCCTTCTCACCGGCGTCCAGCCCGGCGACCTGGGTCTCGAGTGCGGTGAAGTCGTGCTGCGCCTTGGCGGCCCGCTGCTCCGCCTCGCGCTGGTTGTTGGCGAGCCGGCCGATCTCGGACTCGGCAGCGGCCGCACGGCTCTGCAGCGCGTTCACCTGACCGGTCAGCCGGGCCAGACCCTCGCGGCGGTCCGCGGCGGCCCGGATCAGCGCGGAGATCCGGCGCTCCTCCTCGGCCTCCTGCGCCTCCAGCTGCTGGCGGCGCTCGACGGACTCCGCGAGCAGCTCGGAGTGCGCCTCGACCTCGGCCTCGATCTGCGCCTCGGTCTCGCGGACCCGGGCGGCCTCGAGCTCCAGCTCGTCGGGGTCGCGGCCCGGCCGCGGCTCCTCGGCCTCGTCGTTCAGCGAACGGATCCGGTCCGCGGCGATCCGCGCGGTGCCCTTGATCTTCTCCCCGAAGCCGGACAGCTGGTACCAGGTGTCCTGAGCGGCCTGCAGCGCCGGCGCGTCCTCGCGGAGCGCGTCCTCGAGCTCGGCCTCCAGCTCGCGGGCCTCGCGCAGCTTCGCCTCGGTCTCGGTACGGCGCTCGGTCAGCGCGGCCTCGTCACGCAACTCGGCCTCGAGCGCGGACTGCGCCTGGACGATGTCGTCGGCCAGCAGCCGCGCCCGGCCGTCGCGGACCTCGGCCTGGATCGTCACCGCCCGGCGCGCCACCTCCGCCTGGCGCCCGAGCGGCTTCAACTGGCGGCGGATCTCGCTGATCAGGTCCCCGAGGCGGTGCAGGTTGCCCTCGGTGGCCTCCAGCTTCCGGATCGCCTTTTCCTTGCGCTTGCGGTGCTTCAGGACGCCGGCGGCCTCCTCGACGAACCCGCGGCGGCCCTCCGGCGTGGCGCGCAGGATCGAGTCCAGCTGGCCCTGGCCGACGATGACGTGCATCTCGCGGCCGATCCCGGAGTCGCTGAGCAGCTCCTGGACGTCGAGCAGCCGGCAGTTCTGGCCGTTGATCTGGTAGTCGGAGCCGCCGTTGCGGAACATCGTCCGGCTGATCGTGACCTCGGCGTACTCGATCGGCAGCGCGCCGTCGGTGTTGTCGATGGTGAGGACGACCTCGGCGCGGCCCAGCGGGGAGCGGCCGGAGGTGCCGGCGAAGATGACGTCCTCCATCTTGCCGCCACGCAGCGACTTCGCGCCCTGCTCACCCATCACCCAGGCCAAGGCGTCGACGACGTTGGACTTGCCGGAGCCGTTCGGCCCGACGATGCAGGTGATGCCTGGTTCGAAGTTCATCGTCGTCGCGGACGCGAACGACTTGAAACCCCGGAGCGTCATGCTCTTCAGGTACAAGGCGAAGCTCTCCAACCCGTGAAAGGACAGACGATACCTAAGGAACCGTCGTAGCTATTCATCACGCTGCCGCTACCCGGGGGAAGTTGTTCCGCTGCGCAGTCTACAAAGAGATTCGCCGAATCCAGCGGAGGCCGAGCCGTTCAGAGCCGGCCGGCGGAAGAACTGGGAGCACAACATTGGGTGAACATACAGAACACACTCAACACGCGGCGGCGGAGGCCCGGACGGGGGCCACCGCCGTGGCGAAGCGGACGGTAAAAAGTAACTCTTTGTCAGACCGAGGCGGGGGTGCGCAGTGCCTCGTCGACGGTGAGCAGCCGACCCTCGTGGATCTGGGCCACCAGGTGGTCGTTCTCTGCCTGAAGCCGCATCACGTGCGCCTCCAGATCGGCGACACGCCGGTTGAGCAGACGAACCTGCTCCAGCATGCGCGGGTCAGTGCCTCCAAGATGCCCTAGAAGAGCCTTGGCCATTGTGCTGTCCTCCGGAAGGGTTCTGGCCGGTCGCGCTCCTCAGTCCAGGTCATGCGGGAGCGCCGAAAAGTTGTGCCGTCTTTCAGGGTGACACCGGCGGGGCCGACGGGTCAACCTGGGCCACATTTGTTAACGATACCTCGCTCACCAGCGAACCTGCCGGGGAACGGGCTGACATTTCGGGCACCGGTACGACGAACGGTTCATGAACGGCTCGCGACGGATCGGCCGGCCGTCCCGCGGACACGGCGATCCCTCCTGGCCGTAAACGTTCAGCCCGCGCTCGAAGTACCCGGATTCGCCGTTCACGTTGACGTACAGGGCGTCGAAGCTGGTGCCGCCAACGGTCAGCGCCTCGGCCATCACGGCCTGCGCCTGCTCGAGGATTGTCCTTGTTTGTAAGGGTTTCAGCGTCTCTGTCGCCCGCGCGTAGTGCAGCTTGGCCCGCCACAACGCCTCGTCGGCGTAGATGTTCCCGATCCCGCTGACCGCGGTCTGGTCCAGCAGCGCGCGCTTCAGGCCGGTCCGGCGGCGGCGGATCTTCGCGATCGCGGCCTCGATGTCGTACAGCGGGTCGAACGGGTCGCGGGCGATGTGCGCGATCTCGGCGGGCAGCTCCGCGCCGCCCTCGGAGTACGACAGACCACCGAACATCCGCTGGTCCACAAACCGGACCTCTTGGCCGTCGTCGGCGAACCGGAAGCGGACCCGCAGGTGCCGCTCGTCGGGCGCGCCGGCCGGCTGGACCCGGAACTGGCCGCTCATCCCGAGGTGCGTCAGCACCGCGTCCCCGGACGTCAGCGGCAGCCACAGGTACTTCCCGCGGCGGGCCGGCTCGGCGAACACCTGGCCCTTGAGGCGGGACACGAAGTCCTCCGGCCCGGCGGCATGACGCCGGACCGGGCGGGGATGCAGGATCTCGACAGACTCGACGGTGCGGCCGGTGAGAAATCCGGCCAGACCCCGTCGGACGACTTCTACCTCAGGAAGCTCTGGCACTTATGGCTGCTGCGAGGGGTCCACGCTGTCCGGATGCGCGGCGCGCAGGGCCTTCCAGGCGGTTTCGGCAGCCTGCTGCTCGGCTTCCTTCTTGCTCCGGCCGATGCCGTGACCGTACGTGTCGGAGCCGATCCGGACCCGGGCCTCGAACGTCTTCGCGTGGTCCGGACCGGACTCCGCGATCACGTACTCCGGGACGCCCACGCCGAGCTGGGCGACCAGCTCCTGCAGGGAGGTCTTCCAGTCCAGGCCGGCCCCCAGCCGCGCCGACGACTCCATCAGGTCGTCGAACAGCCGGTGCACCACCCCGCCCGCGACCTCGAAGCCGCGATCCAGGTAGACGGCGCCGATCAGCGCCTCCACACAGTCGGCGAGGATCGAGGACTTGTCCCGACCACCGGTGGCCTCTTCCCCGCGGCCGAGCCGCAGGTACTTGCCGAGCTTGAGCTCGCGGGCGACCCCCGCGAGCGCACGCATGTTGACCACCGCGGCCCGGAGCTTGGCCAAGCGGCCTTCACTCAGGTCCGGGTGGTTCCGGAACAGCGACTCCGTGACGATGACGCCGAGCACGGAGTCCCCGAGGAACTCCAGCCGCTCGTTCGTCGGCAACCCACCGTTCTCGTACGCGAACGAACGGTGGGTGAAGGCGTGCTCCAGCAAATTGTCAGCCAGCGATACGCCGAGCCGCTCGTTCAGCTCGGCGTAGAGCCCCGTTTCGTTGACCGACTTCACTGTGACTGGTGCCGTTTAGCTCTCGACGACCTGGCGACGCTCGCCCTTCGCGCCGTACTGGCCGCAGTTCGGGCAGACGGTGTGCTGCAGGTGCTTCGCGCGGCAGGCGGGGTTCACGCAGGTCACCAGCGACGGGGCAGTGGTCTTCCACTGGGCCCGGCGGCTGCGGGTGTTGCTGCGCGACATCTTCCGCTTCGGAACGGCCACGGTTATGACTCCTCGGTTCGGCCGGAGGCCTTGGTGGGACCCGGCCGGCTCAGTCTGACGATTTCGGTACTGCTCTGTTCAGTTGTCCTGCTGGTCCTGCAGGTTGCCGAGGGCGGCCCAGCGGGGGTCGATCCGCTCGTCGTGCCGGTGACCGGGCTCGTCGGCCAGGCGCACCCCACACTCGGGGCACAGACCCGGACAGACGTCCTGGCACAGCGGCTGGAACGGCAGTGCGAGCACCACCTGGTCCCTCAGCACCGGCTCGAGGTCGATCAGATCGCCCTCCATCCGGCTGGCCTCGTCCGGCTCGGCGTCGCTCTCCGGGTAGACGTACAGCTCCTGGATGTCAGCGAGGAACTCGTCCTCGATGTCAACCAGGCACCGCGCGCACTCCCCGACCAGACGGCCGCGGGCCGTTCCGGTGACGAGCACCCCTTCGACCACCGATTCCAGCCGTAGATCGAACTGGATCGGATCGCCTTCGGGGACGCCGATCACGTCGATACCGAGATCCGCCGGCGCCGGTGCCGTGAAGGAGACTTCGCGCTGGGACCCGGCGCGGCGTGTCAGCTCGTGCGTGTCGATCACGAGTGGGGACCGCGGGTCCAGGACGCTCAGGGCAAACCTTTCAGGCATGGGCAAGGCAAGATATCGGTCTCGTCGAGACCGGTTGTCAAGACTACCAACTCCCCGCCGTACGACCCAATCCGGGGGGATCTCAGAGCTTGTTCTGTAACCGGGAGTGCACGGCCGGTGTCACGAACGTACTCACGTCGCCGCCGAGCCGGGCGATCTCCTTCACCCAGCTCGAGGAGATGAACGCGTTCTCCGGCGCGGTCGGGAAGAACAGCGTGTCGACCCCGGTCATCCGCCGGTTCAGTTGCGCCATCTGCAGCTCGTAGTCGTAGTCGGCCGCCGAGCGCAGCCCCTTCACGATCACCCCGGCGCCCTCGGCCCGGCAGTAGTCGACGAGCAGCCCGTCGAACGTACCGATCCGGACGTTCGGGAACGGCTCGACCAGCTCGGTGAGCATCTCGATCCGCTCCTGCGGCCCGAACAGCCGGTTCTTCGACTGGTTCACGCCGGTCGCGACGATCAGCTCGTCGAAGGCGGCCGCGGCCCGCGTGACGATGTCCAGGTGCCCGACGGTGGGCGGGTCGAAGGTCCCGGGGAAGACCGCCCTACTCATTGCGGAACCTCGCCGTTCTCGCCTTGGCCATGGCGGTGACCGTACCAAAGCCGCGCCTCGCCGTACTTGCGGTCCCGCAGCGCGGCGAAGCCCTCCGGCCAGTCCCACGGCTCCCGCTTCCCGCGCTCGACGACCACGACCGCGTCGTCCGCGAGCCGGCCGTTCGCCGCCAGGCCGGTCAGTACGGCCTGCAGCTCGGCCGTCTCCAGCTTGTACGGCGGGTCCGCGAACACCAGGTCGAACACCTGATCGAAGACCGCTGACTCCACGGGCCGGGTGAGCAGCCTTGCCCCGGGTAGGGCGACAGCCTTGATGTTCGCCGCGATCACCTCGGCGGCCCGGCGGTCGGACTCCACGAGGACGACCTGCGCGGCACCACGGGACAGCGCCTCCAACCCGATCGCGCCCGATCCGGCGTACAGGTCGAGCACCGCCAGCCCGTCGAAGCTGCCGAACTCCGACTCCAGCGACGAGAACAGCGCCTCCCGCACCCGGTCCGCAGTCGGCCGCGTCCCACTCCCCGCCGGCACACCGATCCGCCGCCCCCCAGCCACCCCACCGACGATTCTCGTCACGGGGCCTCCCGGTCTTCGCGCCTCACGTCTTCTCCAGGTATTCGGTGGTTTCGGACTCCAGGGCGCTGCGGATGACGGAGCGGAGGGCGGGGAACTCGGACAGGCTGGGGTCGACGCCGACGATCCGGGTCGCCTCGTGGCGGGCGGAGAGGATGATCTCCTCGTCGCGCAGCACGCTCAGCAGCTTCAGGCTCGTCCGCTTCCCGGACTGCGCGACGCCGAGCACGTCACCCTCGCGCCGGGTCTCGAGGTCGATCCGGGACAGCTCGAACCCGTCGGTCGTCGAGGCGACCGCCGCCAGCCGCTGGTACGGGCTCGCCGCCATCGGCATGTCCGTGACCAGCAGGCACAGCCCGGGCACCTTGCCGCGCCCGACGCGGCCGCGCAGCTGGTGCAGCTGCGAGATGCCGAACCGGTCGGCGTCCATGATCACCATCGTCGACGCGTTCGGTACGTCGACCCCGACCTCGATCACCGTCGTCGCGATCAGTACGTCGATGTCGCCGGCCGCGAACCGGGACATCACCGCGTCCTTCTCGTCGGCGGGCAGCCGCCCGTGCAGGATCTCCACGCGCAGGTCGTGCAGGATCTCCGTGAGCGCGTCGTACACCTGCAGCACCGAGATCGGCGGGCGGGCCTGCTTCTTCCCGCCCTCGTCGGTCTCGAGCAGCTCGCCCTCCTCGTCCGCCGCGTTCTTGACGTCGTCACCGATCCGCGGACACACGACGTACACCTGATGGCCCTTGCCGACCTCCTCGCGGACCCGCGTCCAGGCGCGCTGCAGCCAGTCCGGCTTCTCCTTGGCCGGGACCACCGACGACTGGATCGGCGAGCGGCCGGCCGGGAGCTGGGTGAGCGTCGACACCGAGAGGTCGCCGAAGACCGTCATCGCGACCGTCCGTGGGATCGGGGTCGCGGTCATCACCAGTACGTGCGGGGTGTTCTCACCGGACTTCGCACTCAGCGCGGCCCGCTGCTCGACGCCGAACCGGTGCTGCTCGTCGACCACCACCAGCCCGAGATCGGCGAACTGGACCTTGTCCTCGAGCAGCGCGTGCGTCCCGACCACGATCCCGGCGGCGCCACTGGCCGCGTCGAGCATCGCCGTCCGGCGACCCGCCGCGTTCAGCGAACCGGTCAGCAGGCCGATCTTCGTCGCGTTGTCCGCGCCACCGAGCATGCCTTGCTCGGCCAGCTCGCCGAGCATCTTGGTCAGCGTCTTGTGGTGCTGCACCGCGAGCACCTCGGTCGGCGCGAGCAGCACCGCCTGGCCGCCGTTGTCGACCACGGACAGCATCGCCCGCAGCGCGACCACGGTCTTGCCGGAGCCGACCTCACCCTGCAGCAGCCGGTGCATCGGATGCGCACGGCCGAGATCGGCGAAGATCTCCTCCCCCACCTCCGCCTGACCCTCGGTCAGCGCGAACGGCAGCCGGTCGTCGAAGGCGTCCAGGAGCCCACCCGTGGTACGCGGTCGCGGCACGGCGTTGAGCTCGTCGGTGACGGCGCGGCGCTGGGCGAGGATCGTCTGCATCACCAGCGCCTCCTCGAACCGGAACCGCTGCTGCGCGTCGTGGATGTCCTTCTCGGTGTCCGGCAGATGCACCAACTGGAGGGCGTCCCGGAGGCCGAGCAGCTTCTCTGTCTGCAGGATCCGGTCCGGTACCGGGTCCTCCAGCCGGTCGTCCAGGCTGTCCAGCACGATCTTGATCGACCGCTCGATGGTTGCGGTCGGCAACTTCGCGGTGGCCGGGTAGAGCGGGCGGAACGGCCGCGCGCGGCGCTCGATCTCGGCCTCGGTCAGGTCTTCGGAGTCGAGGATCTCGGTGCCCGGGCCCTTCAGCTGCAGGGTGTCGCGGAACTTCGTCACCTCGCCCCAGAACAGCGCCGACGTACCGGGCGTCAGCTTGGTCAGCAGCCAGGGCTGGTTGAAGAACGCGATCTCCAGGTCGTTGCGTCCGTCGGTGACCACGACCTTGGTGATGGTCCGCTGCTTGCGGAACCGCTGCACCTGGTCGGGCTTGATCTCGATCTTGCTGTCCAGCGCCCGGGCCGTGACCTTCTTGACCCGGCCGTTGACGGTCGCCTGGTCGCCGACCTCGAGCTCGTCGAACGGCGTCAGCTCGCCCTTCTTCAGGTACCGCCGCGGGTAGTGCCGCAGCAGCTCGCCGACGGTCTCGATCTCGAGCACGTCGGCGAACGTCTTGGCTGTCTTGGCGCCGAGGAAGTCGCGGAGCTTCCGGTCCATGTCGGCCTTCATCATTCCACCCCGATCAGCAACGGGTACCTGTCCTGCCCACCGTCGTACACCACGACGTCGACATCTTTGCGTTGCCGGCGGACATGCCGCTCGACCGCGACGGCCAGCGCAGGGTCCGCGTCCCGGCCGGTGACGATCGTGAGCAGTTCACCACCGCCACCGAGCAGCCGGTCGGCCACCTGCAGCGCGGCCGCCTGCAAATCATCGGTGATCAGCGCGAAATCACCGTCCACGACGCCCAGCGCGTCGCCGATCCGGCAGCGGCCCGCCATCGTCCAGGCGTCCTTCACCGCGATCGTCACTGCGCCGTGGCGGGTCT
>DASSDE010000497.1:0-2366 GCA_035697365.1 Kribbella sp.
AGCAAGCGCTCGATGAGCTCGGCGTACGAGATGCCGGCGCCGGCCGCGGCGACTGGGACCAGGCTGCCGGGGGTGAGGCCGGGCAACGCGTTGACCTCGAGGCAGTACGGCGTGCCGGCGGCGTCGCAGCGGAAGTCCGCGCGGGAGTACGAGCGACCGAAGCCGAGCGCGTGGTGCGCCCGGACCGCAAGCTCCTGCAGGTGCTCGGCCAGCTCCGCGGGGATCACGGCGGGACAGATCTCCCGGACCGCGCCCGGCTGGTACTTCGCCTCGTAGTCGAACAGCGGCGTCGTCAGCTCGATCTCGGTGACCGGCAGCGGGCTTCCGCCGATCACCGCGACGGTGAACTCCCGGCCGCTCAGGAACGGCTCGATCAGTACGGGACTGTCGGCGGTGACGTCCTCGATCGTGTGGGCCAGCCGGACCGCCACGCTGGAGCCCTCGGCAACCGGCTTCACGACCACTGGCCCGTTCGCGAGCAGGTCCTTGATACCGGCCGGTGGCTCCGGCTGCTCGGCCGGGTCGAACTGCACCCGAGGCGGCACCGGGACCCCGGCCGCTTCGAGCACCGCCTGGCTGCGGCCCTTGTGCCAGGTGATCGCACAGACGTCACTGCCGGCTCCGGTGAACGGGATGCCGGCCAGCTCGAGCAGCGCCTGCACATGGCCGTCCTCACCCCAGCCGCCGTGCAGTGCCACGAAGACCCGGTCGGCGTTGCGGAGATGTTCGTGGACCGGGCCGCTGGTGAGCGTCGCGTACATCCGTCGGCCGAGCGCGGCACGCTCCGAGGCGGCCGGTGGCACCGACGGCACCAGTACGGCGGCGTCGTCGGCGGACACGCGCTCGGCGAGGACCGGCTGCTCGGCGGCCGGGTCGACGAGCATCACCTCGTGGCCGCGCTCGGTCAGCGCCTTCGCCACCGCCCAGCCCGACGAGCGGGACACGTCCCGCTCCGAGCTCTCGCCGCCGCACAGCACCATGACTCGCATGACAACTCCTTACTGCTGACTACAGTTGACGCTCGGAGCCGCCGGGAAGTTCGGATCAGGTCTCCTGCGCGGCGGTGGCCGGCAGCGGCTCGGGCTCGAGGTGAATGTAGCGCGGGCCGCGGAACAAGGACGCGGCGGCGCCGACCAGCGACATCCCGATCGCGACCGCGAACACGATCACCAGACCGTGGTGAAACGGCCCGGAGATCAGCTCCGGGAAGAACTGTTTGCTGGTCAGAGTGCCGAGGTCCGCGCCCTTGATCGCCGACGCCGGTACGGCACCGAGCGCGGTCCCGATCGGGTTGTAGCCGAGGAACGCGGCGAACAGGCTGCCCACCGGCGGCTGGTTCCCGATGCTCGTGGCAACGGCCTGCGGTACACCGTGTGCGTGCAGCCCGTCGGTCAGCGTCCGGGGGAGGGTCTGCGCCAGCCCGGCGATCATCATCGTGAAGAACACACCGATCGACAGCGACGTCCCCGAGTTCAGGAAGGTGCCTCGCATACCGGACGCGGCGCCGCGCCGGTTGGCCGGCACGCTGTTCATGATCGCGGTGGTGTTCGGTGCCGAGAACAGGCCGGAGCCGATGCCGTTCAGGACCAGCAGCCCCGCGAACGCCCAGTAGCTGAAATCGGTTGGCAGGACCATCAACCCCGCGAAACTCAGCGCGACCAGGAGCAGCCCGCCGGTGGCCAGTGTCCGTGCTCCGAGCCGGTCGGAGAAGTATCCAGACAACGGCCCCGCGATCAGGAACGCCACCGTCAGCGGCAGCAGGTAGATACCCGCCCACAGCGGGGTGCTCTCGAAGCTGTAACCGTGCAGCGGCAGCCAGATGCCTTGCAGCCAGATGATCAACATGAACTGCAGGCCGCCACGACTGACCGACGAGAGCAGGCCGGCGAGGTTGCCCGCGGAGAACGCCTGGATCCGGAACAGCGACAGGTCGAACATCGGGTCCGTGGTCCGCGCCTCGACCACGCAGAACACCACCAGCAACGCGACGCCGGCGATCAGGCCGGTCAGCACCCACGGGCTCGTCCAGCCCATCTCGTGCCCGCCGTACGGCTGGATCCCGTAGGTGATCGCGACCAGGATCGCGGTCACGCCGACCGCGAACAACGCGTTGCCCCACCAGTCGATGCGGGCCGCCGTACGAGTACTGGTCTCCTGCAGGCTGTGGTACGACCAGATCGTGCCGAGCAGGCCGAACGGGACCGAGACGAAGAACACCAGCCGCCAGTCGACCGGCGCCAGCACGCCGCCGCCGATCAGCCCGATGAACGAGCCGCCGAACGCCGCGACCTGGTTGATCCCGAGCGCGAAGCCGCGGCGGTCCGCTGGGAACGCGTCGGTGAGGATCGCGGTCGAGTTCGCGAACA
>DASSDE010000498.1:0-3462 GCA_035697365.1 Kribbella sp.
CAGGTTCAAGGTCGGCCCGGCGAGGTAGATCGACGCGTACTGCCGGTCCAGACTCAGGTCTTCCATCCGCTGGTGGAAGACCTGAGTCCGAACCCCACGTTCGGCGGCGTTGCGGCGGCACCGCTCGACCATGTCGAGGGACGAATCGACGCCGTCCACATCGAGCCCGGCGGCGCACAGCTCGAGCAGCGGCACCCCGTCGCCGCAGCCGATCTCCAGCCCGGGCTCGCCCTGCGCCCGGACGAACTCGAGGTACGGCTCGGCCGCGAAGGTTTGCGACTTCAGCTTCGCGTAGACGTCGACCACGATGCCGGAGTAGAAGTCAGCAGGATCCATGCGCCGCACCGTTTCATGATGAGCACGCGCAACGCCAGCCGATTACGCGCGGGTCTCGACGCCCGCGGACCCGGTGCGGCGCCAGGTCCAGGGGCGGACGGTGAGGGTGATGATGGCGAGGCTCACGGCCGCGTAGATCAGGGAGCCGGTGAAGGCTGCGTGGACACCGTCGACCAGGACCTCGCGCGGGACCGTCGAGGTGGAGTTGCGGCTCGCGGTGCCGAAGAGGGTGACCAGGATGCCCAGGCCCAAGGCGCCGCCGACCTGCTGTACGACGTTCAGCATGCCGGAGGCTGCGCCGGAGTCTTCCGGCGCGACGCCGGCGATGGCGCGGCCGACGAGCGGGATGAAGATCATCCCGGCGCCCGCTCCGAACAGCAGCAGTGGACCGACCACATCGTGCAGGTAGGTGCTGTCCGGCCCCAGCCGGGTCAGCCAGATCGTGCCGAGCGTGACCAGCGTGGATCCGGCCAGCAGCAGTTTGCCGCCGTCGATCCGGGCGACCAGCTTCGGTACGACCCGCGACGCGGTGAACAGCAGCCCCGTCATCGGCAGGAACGCGAGCCCGGCCGCCAGCGGATTGAGCGCGAGCACCCCCTGCAGGTACTGCGTGAGGAAGAAGAACATCCCGAACATCGTCCCGACCACGAGCAGCATCGTCAGGTACGACGCCGAGCGTACCGGCGACCGGAACAGCCGCAGCGGAACGATCGGGTGGCTCACCCGCCGCTCGACGAGCACGAACGTGACCAGCAACACCACCCCGACGGCGAACGAAACGAGAACCTCGGGGGAGGACCAGCCCTTCTCGGCGACCCGGATGAACCCGAACACCAACGACGTGATGCCGAGCGTCGAGGTGAACGCCCCGGCCAGGTCGAACCGTCCGGTCTCCCGCTCGGTCTCGGTCAGTACGCGGCGCGCGGCGATCACCAGCGCGATCCCGATCGGTACGTTGACGAACAGGCCCCAGCGCCACGACGCCCAGTCGGTGAGCATGCCACCGAGCACCAGACCGACGCTGCCACCACCGGACGACACCAGGCTGTAGTAGCCGAGGGCCTTCATCCGGTCGGGACCTTCGCGGTACGTGAGCATCAGCAGCGTCAGTGCCGCCGGAGCCGCGATCGCACCACCGATGCCCTGCAGGACGCGGGCGGCGAGCAGCAGCTCGGCGTTCGGTGCGAGACCGCCGAGCAGCGAGGCCAGCGTGAAGATGCTGACCCCGGTGACGAACACCCGGCGGCGGCCGAGCAGGTCGCCGGCCCGCGCGCCGAGCAGCAGCAGACCGCCGAACGCGAGCGCGTAGGCGTTCTGCACCCAGGACAGGCTGGACGCGCTGAAGTGCAACGCCTGCTGGATGTGTGGCATCGCGATGTTCACCACGGTGCCGTCCAGGATCACCATCAGCTGGGTGACCAGGATGACTGCGAGTACTACCCCCGGTCGCCGGGCAGGCGTGACCGGAGCGGCGCCGGGCGGCGCCGTGGATGTTGCCGACATAGTGCTCCTCAGCCCAACGGGCTACAGTTGTGAGAGAAAGCGGAGAGTTCCTCCGGATACGATACGGAGGCATCCTCCGCTTTGCAAGGGATATTCTGGGCCGACCCGCGAGGAGGGCTGGATGGCGCCACAACCACTGCCGTGTACGCGGCCGACCCGCGCGGACGCGGCCCGGAACTACGACCGCCTGGTGACGGCCGCCCGGGAGACGTTCGCCGAGCACGGGACCGACACCTCACTGGAGGAGATCGCCCGCCGGGCCGGCGTCGGCATCGGCACGCTCTACCGCCGCTTCCCGCACCGGACCGCGCTGCTCGAGGCCGTCTACGTCGACGAGATCCAGTCCGTCGTGGACCGTGCCTACGAGTTCGACCGCGAGCTGGAGCCGTTCGAGGCGCTGGCCACCTGGTTGCGCAGCTTCGTCGGGTACGGGTTGTCCAAGAAGAGCCTGTCCCACGAGCTGACGCTTGCCATCGGCGCCGAGTCGCCGTTCTTCCAGGCCTGCAAGACGAACGTGCAGGCGGCGGGGAATCTCCTGCTGGACAAGGCGAAAGCGGCCGGTGCGGTCCGGCCCGAGCTGGAGCTGATGGATGTGTTGCGGCTGGTCGGGGGCATCACCCACTCACCGGACACCCCTCCCGAGCAGGCGCACCGCCTGCTCGACATCGTGCTCTGCGGCCTCAGGCCGGCCGGCGCACCTGTGCCAGCGAAGGGTTAGCCGCGTCCCGCTCGGTGTACTTCAGCTGCTCGACCGGCCACTCGATCGCCAGTTCCGGGTCGAACAGGTCGACCGCAACCCGCTCTGGCGACCAGTGCTCGTTCACCAGGGAGTTGTACGTCGTGTGCGGCGTCAGTGTGCAGAACGAGTTCCCGACGCCGCGCGGCACGTAGAGCGCGTCCGACGTACCGAGCTCGAAGGTCTCGACGTGGCCGAATGCGGCGGTGTCGCGCAGCTCCACGAGCGCGACGAACACCCGCCCGGACGACGGCGACAGGTACTTGTCCCACGGCTCGGCGTGGATCCCGCGGACGATGCCCGCGTCCTCGAAGTACATGACGTTGTGCTGGACGACGTCCATCCCGAGGTCGGCGAGCTTCGCGCGGTGGAAGTTCTCCTTGAACCAGCCGTCGTCGTTCGGCTGGACCTCCAGCTCGATCCGCAGCACGCCCGCGATCGACGTCGGGTGAGCCCTCACCGACGCACCTGCCGACGGGCGTCGAGCTGAGCCTGGTCCGCCGCGGTCAGGCCCGCCTCCCAGCCTTCGCCGTTGGTGATCCGCGTCCGTCGGGTCGTCGTGTGCGGGAACAGCTTGGTGTACAACGCCTCCACCCGCTCCTCGCGTTTCGCCAGCACCGGCAACAGCCGTTGTGCGGTGGACTCCGGCACGGCGGCCTCGGCCGCGGAAGCGGTCGCTTGCAGTCGCTCACCGATCCGCATCGCGTACGCCATCAGGAACGACTGCCTGAACGACCGGGTCCGGGACTCCCCGCGCCGTCCGATCTGCTTGCCTGCGGCAAGCATTGCCCGGTTCGCCTGCACCAGCAGGGAGGTGCTGAGGATCTCGGTGTGCTGCAGATCCAGCTCGGCGCCGACGATCGTGACCACGGCCAGCGTTTCGATCA
>DASSDE010000499.1:0-2885 GCA_035697365.1 Kribbella sp.
GCACAAGCTGGCGATCGCCCCACAGACCCCCGCGCAGCAGCAGCTCTCCGAAGGCGGCAACTGCCTCGGTCGTCAGGTGCAGCCCATGGAATCCGAACGCGGCACCGCTCGCCACCCGATCCCATTCGGCGCCCTCGATTCCCATCGGCTTGAAGATGCGCTGATCGAGGAACTCCGGAAGGCCGTGGCCGGTCACTCGTTCGACCATCCGGGCGAGCACGAACGTGGTCGCGTTGTCGTAGGTGTGCCGGGTCCCCTCGAGCTCCGCGGCCGGCACGCGCAGGAAGCCCTTGACCAGGTCGTCGGGCTCGAGCTGCCAGGCCTCGGCGAGGCTGTCCTCATGGTGTCCGGCCGTCATGGACAGCAGGTGGTGAACGGTCAGGCGACGTCCCTGCTCCGAGATGTCGGCCGGTACGTGCTCAGGCAGCACGTCCACCACACGGTCGTCCAGCGAAAGCAGGCCGTCCGCGATCGCGAGTCCCACAGCGACCGAGGTGAACGACTTCGTCAGCGAGTAGAGAAGATGCGGCCGCTCGGCCGAGTACGGCGCCCACCAGCCCTCGGCGACGACGTGTCCGCGATGCACGATCATGAGGGAGTGGCATTCGATGGACAGTTCCTCGAGCCGGTCCAGCAGCGCGGCCACCGCGCGGGACGAGATCCCCGACGCGGCCGGCGTCGACCGTGGCAGTAACTCGCGTTGCGCAGACATCCCGGCACCATAACCGGCGGCTGCCCGATCGCGCTCCAGAATTCCTGCCGGAACCTACTGGACCGTGATGCTGCCGTAGCTGGTCCGCAGGTAGACCCGATGCGAAGCCGTGGCATCGTTCGGTACGGCGACCTGGGTCGACCCCTGCGCCGCGACCGCATCGATCGCGTAGTTCGTTGTCCGCGGCAACTGCAACGTGATGGAGCCGTCACTGGCGGTCGCGGCGAGCTGGTCCGGCGGGGCGTCGAACGACATCGAGATGGAGCCTCGCCGGGCGTCGACCGACACCTGCGTGCTCCGCACCCGCTTCATGTCCACCGACCCGCCGCTGACGTCGACCGCGAGCGGCGACGACACCCCGGCGACGTCGACCGATGTCCCCTCGACCTTTGCCTTCACCGCGGTGATCGCCGGTACCTCCACCACCAGGTCCACGTCGCAATGCGAGTCGGGGCACGCCGCCTGCACCACCAACTGGTCACCGGCGGGCGCGATCTGGACAGCGGGCCGTTGCTCCGCGTACGTCCCGTCGACCGTGACATGCACCTGCCCGTCGAGACTCGCCTCGATCTGCGTCGGCACGCCGGCCTTGATCTGCACCCCGTCGGCACCGGGCGTGAACGCGGCCGAGTAGCTGTACGGCAGCTTCCCGCGGATCGTCCCCACCGTCACCGCGGCCCCACCCACGACGACCGCGAGCAACGGCAGCAATCCGACCAGCAGCATGGTCCGCTGCGCCTTGGTGAGCTTCATCAGGTCCCCAAGTACCTGAGGACGGCGAGTACGCGCCGGTGCTCACCGTCTGTCGGCGCCAACTGGAGTTTGAGGAAGATGTTGCTGATGTGCTTCTCGACCGCGCCCTCACCGACGACCAGCGCCTGCGCGATCCCGGCGTTCGATTTTCCCTCCGCCATTGCGCGGAGAACGTCCTGTTCCCGTCGGCTCAGCACAGCCAGCGGATCCGCCTTGCGGGACCGCACGAGCAGCTGCGAGATCACCTCCGGGTCCAGCGCGGCGCCGCCACCCGCGACCCGGCGCAGTCCGTCGAGGAACTGATCCACGTCCGCGACCCGGTCCTTCAACAGGTACCCGACACCGCCCGGATTCCCGCCGATCAGTTCGCTCGCGTACCGCTCCTCGACGTACTGCGACAGCACCAGCACCCCGACGTCGGCGTACTGCTCGCGGATGACCAGCGCCGCCCGCAGTCCCTCGTCGGTGAACGTCGGCGGCATCCGAACGTCGACCACGCAGACGTCCGGCCGCTGCGTCGCGACGGCCTTCAGCAACGCGTCGCCGTCGCCGACCGCCGCGACCACCTCGCAGTCCTGCTCGTCGAGCAGCCGCACGATTCCCTCGCGCAGCAGCACCGAGTCCTCGGCGATCACGACCCGCATCCGTTGAACCTCCTCAGCCACACGGCACCTCCGCGATCAGCGTCGTGCCGCCGCCCGGTGGACTGTCCACCGTCAGCCGTCCGTCCACGCCGGCCACCCGATCGGTCAGCCCGCGTAGTCCAGTGCCTCCGGCGGGGTCCGCTCCGCCCCGGCCGTCGTCTTGTACCTCGACCCGCAGCACGTCGCCCTCCCGGCTCACCCGCACCTCAGCGAGCGCGGCGTCGGCATGTTTGGCGACGTTGGTCAGCGCCTCGGTCACGACGAAGTACGCGATCGACTCGATCGTCAGTGAAGGTCTGGGCCGTACGTCGACGCTCAACCGGACCGGTACTGCCGATCGGGCCGCGACCGCCGACAGCGCCGCGTCCAGACCGCGGTCGGTCAGCACCGGCGGATGCAGTCCCCGGGTCAGGTCGCGGATCTCCGCGATCGCCTGCATCGCCTCGGAGTGCGCCTCCTCGATCAGTACCCGGACCGCCGGGTCCTTGTCACCGAGCCGGTTCTTCGCCCGGCCCAGGGTCATCGCCAGCGAGACCAGCCGCTGCTGGGCACCGTCGTGCAGGTCGCGCTCCATCCGGCGCCGCTCGGACTCGACCGAGTCGACCACCTGCTGCCGGCTCTGCACCAACTGGTGGACGCGCTCGGCCAGTGCGCCGGACTCGGACGGCCCGAGCAACTCCTTCACCAGCCAGCCGTCGAACGCCGACGCGGCCCGGATGATCAGCGGTGACACGAAGATCAGGAAGACGCCTGCGAGCACGGCCACGATCGTGGCC